>JANNMQ010000126.1:0-5057 GCA_031398045.1 Rubrivivax sp. | reverse complement strand
CTCTGTTCAGCCTGCAACTGCTGCAGTTGCTGGCGCAGCCGCCGCAGCTGTTCTTGTTCCCGCGTGTTGCTGGACTGCGCATGCACAGCGCTGATGGCCAGGCAAAACGCAAAACCGGCCGCAGCCCTGAGGCCGAGACATGCAGCCTGTGCACACCACGCCGGACAGCGGCGCCCCTGCCCTTCAGAAGCGTGCATTCAAGTCCACCTGCAATGAGTCAATGGCGTACTTGTTCTTGCCCACGGGCTGCACGGCCATCGAGTCCAGCTGTTTGGCGCTCAGGTAACGCACACCCAGGTTGACGTTGCGGTCTACGCCGTAGACAAAACCGGCTGAGAAGCCGCTGAGGTTGGTGCCACCCAGGCCCAAGTCGCCGTCGGTGAATGCGTCCAGAACAGCATCAGAGCCCACCTTGCGGTAGGCCACTTGCGCCTGCCACTGACCCCGTTCTCGCACCTCGGCAGCGCCCACGGTGGCGCGCAGAGAAAAGCCGGCGTCAGACCCGTCGCTGACCTGAAGGCCAGTGCGCGCCAGGATCTCGGCGCGGTCAAAGGCCGCGTTTTTAACCACCTCGCCCGACAGCAACACCACCACCGGTGCGAAGTGCGACAACTCGGCCGCCACCGTCAGTGCACGCGGGGCAAACTTCGATGCCAAGCCCCAGCGAAACAGGTCGGGCGTCACCCCGGAAGCAAACCGAGTGGCTTCGGCCTGGTTGTTGGTCAGGAACAAGGTGTTGCCACGCTGGCGCAAACCGGCTTCGTATTCAAACTGACCGTAACTGCGGCCGGCGCCCAGCGTAGCGTCGTAGTCACCGTCCACACGACCTTCCAGGTGGTGATAGGTGTACTGGGCCAGGCCCACACGCAAGCGCGTGCGCCCCCCTTCCCATTGCACGCCAGCCTGGGCACCCGTTAACGAACGACCCGAGCGTGGCGGTGCACTTTCGCGCAACGGAAACCAGCCCGCGGTGATGAAGGGTTCGATCGTGCGTGCGCCCACGGCTGGCCAGCGCCAGGTGCCTGCAATGCCTTCGAAGTTGAGGTTCTCGCTCCACTGCAGGTCGGTGGCAAACCAGGGGTTGGGAATGCGGCCCGCCGACACGCTCAAGCCGTTCAGCGGCTCCATGCGAATGAAAGCACGGTCCAGCAGGAACTGGTAGCGGTTGCCGTTTTGCCCCAGCGTCTGGTTGGTCGACACGCGGTCGCTGGCGCTGCCCGTGGCCAGGCGCAAGCCGGCTGATACGCTGTCGCTGATCTTGGCGCTGAACGCCAGGCGGGCGCGCAGGCGCAGGCGGCTGCGGTCGTCTTCGGTGTTGGCCAGCGGCAGGCCGGCGGCTGTACCGGCGGCCAGGTCTGCAGCGCGTGTGCTGCCGTTCAGAGAGGCCAACAAGAAGTCTTCCGGTGCTGGGTTGTCCTTGCCATAGGCATCGCGCTGATGGCGCACCCGCAAGTCACCTTCGATCTTCAATCGGTCGGTCCACTCGGCTGCAGCCGTGGCACCCCCAGCGGCAGGTGCACCCCATTGTTCGGCGCGCGCCTGGGCGATGATTTCTTCTTTGATCTCGTTGCGGATGGCGTCACGCACCGGTTTGGGCACGTAGGGCACACGCACCACGTTGTTGGCAGCGGTGACGGGTGCAGGTGTGGGTGCTGGTGATGCGGCTGGCGTCGGGGCAACAGCAGGTGCCGTTGTGGGCGCTTGGGCCTGCGCGGGCATGGGCGATAAGGTTGGCGCAGGACCTTGTGTTGCCGCCACGGCGTTGGCTGCCATCGCTGTGGGCGTCGGTGCTGCCGGCACAGACGCAGCGGGGCCCAGTGGCTGCAGCATCGGTGATGGCTGCGCCCGTGCCAGTGGTGCGCCGGAGCTGGCCTTGGCCATCAGCGCACGCGCGCTGCTCAACACCTCGTCGCGCACTTCTGCCCGCACTTCGGCTGTCACTTCAGCCCTGATCTGGGCCCGCAAGGCTTCTCGGGTAGCAGCCTCGCCGCGTGGGAACAGGGCTGCCGCGCGGCCTGTGGCGGGCGGTGGCAATCCTGCGCGAAGGCGGCCTTCACGCAACATCTCATCAGCGCGCGCTCTCGGCAACATGCCGCGTTGCGCCAGTGCAGCAATCAGGCTCTCGGCTTGCCGCAGCTCGTCGGGCACCAACTCGGGCGGCGTTACGCCTTGGGCACGGGCGCCCAGCGCCAGCAACACAACCACCGCGGCCAGCGGGTGCAAGGTTCGCGGGTTCATCGGTTCATCCCATCAATCGGTTCGACACTTGCAGGCGCAGCGGCTGCGGCAGGCGGTCAGGCAGCGGGCCCCGGGTGCCGGCAAAACGCTCCAGCGCGCGGCGCAAGGCGGTGTCCAGATCAGCGCTGCCGGTGCTGCCCACCAGTTCAGCGCGCTCCAGGCGGCCGTCAGTCTGCAGCCACACATGCACCTGCAGGCGGTAGTCAACCTGCTTCAGGTCCTTGTCCCGGTTCAGGTGGTCGTTCAGCGCGCGTGTGGTCGCTGCTGCGTAGGCGTTGGCAACCAGGCGGTTGACGCCACCATCACCGCCACCCACCTGTTGCCCTGCGCCGGGCGTACCACCGGCGTAGTCCTGCGTCACGGTGCCGGAGGTCAAACCGCTGCCCGCACCCTGGCCCGGCGCCTCGTCACTTTTCAGTGCTTGTGCCTGCGGCGTGTCCTGCGGTTTGGGCTGCGGTGTCTGCGCCTGGGGTTTGTCTTCGCGCTTGGGCTCGGGGCGCTTCTCTTCCTGCTTGGGCGGCGGCGGTGGTGGGGTGTCGGGCAGCAGCTTCACCGTCTGCGCCGGCCGCGGCTTGGACGGCGCTTCGTCGCATCCGCTGACCAGCGCTGCCAACGCCACCAGTGCCACCAGTGCCACCAGCGCCACCGGCACCAGCAGGGTGTTTGACTGGCCAGCTGCAGAGCGTGTTTGCTGGTGGGTGCATCGGATGTTCGGCAGCATGTTCAGTATCCAATCCGGCCCGTGGCCAGGCTCATGCCTATGCGGGCTTCATTGCAGATGTCAATCATCGTCACCACGCGCGCATACGCGGTGCGGGGGTCGCCCTGCAACACCACCGTGGCCTTGGGGTCACGGGCCTGAATGGCGGTGAGTTCAGCCAACACCTGTTCGTCGGTCTTGGGCACACCATCGATGCGCGCCGACCCGTCGGCCATGACGCGCAACACATGCAGTTCGTGCTGTTCAGTGGGCGGCATGGCAGAAGGTTTCGGCATGGCCACTGAAATTCCTTGCACCGAAGCCGTGGTCATCAGGATGAACACCACCAGCAGCACGTACGCCAGATCCAGCATCGGCGTCACATTGATGGTGTCGTAGGGTTTGGCTTCGTCCTGAACTTTCATCGCACACGGACTTTCACGGTGTGCGTTTCGTGGCCAGGCCGATTTCGGTGATGTCCAGCTTCTTCACCACGTTCAATACTTCCAGCACCTTTTCATATGGTGCCGCCGCGTCACCCTTTAGCACCAACGGCAAGTTAGGGTTGGCGGACTTGTACTGGCCCAGCGTCTGTGCAAGCTGCTCCAGCGACACCGGGTAGGCATCGAGGTACAGCGCGCCATCGGCCGTGACGGTGACCGCACGCGTCTGCGGCTTGGCCAGGTTGCTCTGGGCCTTGGTTTCGGGCGACTTCACGCGCACACCCTGCACCGAAGCGGTGGTCAGGATGATGAACGTCACCAGCAGTACATAAGCCAAGTCCAGCATCGGCGTGATGTTGATGTCGTCATAGGGCTGGTGGTCGGACTTGACGTCAGCGCTCATCGCGGGCGCTCCAACCCCAACCGCCCGCAGCGCTCAGCGCTGGCCATAACGCTCAGCCACACGCGTGACAAATTCGTCAACGAAGATCTGCATGTCTGCAGACAAGTTCTTGATCCGCGAGGCCAGGTAGTTGTAGCCAAACAGCGCCGGTATCGCCACCGCAAGACCCGCCACAGTGGCCAGCAGCGCCGCTGCAATGCCCGGTGCAATGGCGTTGACGTTCACGTCGCCCGCGGCGGCGATGGCGGCGAAGGTGATCATCACGCCCACCACCGTGCCCAGGAGGCCCAAGAAGGGCCCGCCCGAGATGGCGATGGTCAGCCACACCATCAACGCGTTCAGCTTGTGGTTCTCGCGCACCAAGTCGGCATCGACGGCGGCCTTCACTGCGTCCATGGATGCGCCACTCAGCGGTGCCGCGTCAGCGCCCACGCCACGCTTCTCCAGCTGCTGACGACCGGCGTCGTACAGCCTGGCCAGCGATGAATGCGGGTACTGGCCGCTGCCTTGCAAGGCCAGCACGTCCGTCGATTCGCGAAAACGTGCAACGAACTGGTCGTTGCCCTTCTGAACACGCTGCACCATCAGGGTCTTGGCCACCATCACCCAGGCCGCCACCACAAACATCACGCCCAGGATGCCGATCACGATCCATGCATCCAGCGTCAGGTTTTTCACCAAGATGCCCATGTAGCCCGGGTCACCACCGGCTTCGGCGGTTTCGCCTTCCAGCTGTTTCACGGCGGCCACGAGCTTGGCGTCAGCGCCTTGGGCGGCGCGCGAAAACTTCATCCACTCGGCGCTGCGCAGCACGTTGGCAATCTGCAGTTCGTCCAGTTGGCCGCTGTAGCGCTCGGCCACCAGCAAGGGGCCGTCGATGCCCGGTGCCGGGTTGGGCAGGTCGACCTGTGCCGCCTGCGCACCGTTGACGTAAAGCGTTAGTTTGCCGGCGCCCAGCGTGAGCCCGACATGGGCCCAGGCCGACACCGGCAGCTCGCCCCCAGCGGCGCGTGTAGCGCCCAGGCGCGCTTGCAACTTGCCAGCTTCCAGTTCCAGCACCAGCGCGCCTTGCGACAGCAGCACACCCGCAGCGGCGGCCGGTTTCACCCACAGGCTGATGGAACGCGGCGCACCGGGGGCCAGCTTCAAGCTGTCGCTGGCGGGCCATTCGGCGGCTGCGCTGCCGTCAAACCGCGCGCTGGCACCGATCAAGCCATTGCTTTCGCTGGCCACCGCTGCGCGCGACACCAGCGCGCCGGTGTGGTCGCGCGCC
>JANNMQ010000123.1:0-6287 GCA_031398045.1 Rubrivivax sp. | reverse complement strand
CTCTGTTCAGGCGCAAGGCCGCACGCGTGGTGCGCAGCGAAGGCCCTGAAAAGGCCCACTGTTGCGGCGCGTCGCCGGTGGGTTGCAGCACCCCTTCGTCAACCAACCCCAACACCTGGGCCGGGCTCGCGTCGGCGGCCTGGCACAGGCCGCTGAGGCTGAAGACCATTTCTTCCTCAACGACGATGCTGTTGAACACTTCGTGGGCTGTGTGGGCCATGGTCCTCATCCTTCCTGCGCGCTGCGCGGGTCAAAGTCTGGAAACGCCGCCCCCATCGCGGTGTAGGCCGCCTTCGCCGCTTCGGAGTCGGCGCGCGGCAGCTTCAGTACCAGCACCGCATACAGGTCACCCGGCTGTTTGCCCGGAAGACCGCGGCCCTTTAGGCGCAGTTTGCGGCCCTGCACCGAGTTGGCGGGAATGGTGAGCTGCACCTGTCCAGCGGGTGTGGAAGCGGCGATGGTGGCGCCCAGCGCGGCTTCCCAGGGTGACACCGGCAGATCGACATACACGTCGCGGCCATCGACGCGAAACTGCGGGTGCGGCTTCAAGGTGACTTCCAGGTACAGGTCGCCCGCAGGTTCGCCGCCCTGGCCAGGCCCGCCCTGGCCCGCCAGACGCAGGTGTTGCCCTTCGCGCACCCCTTGGGGAATGTTGACTTCGAGCTGGCGGTCGTGCATTGCCACATGGCCCTGAGCGTCGAGCAGGGGCACACGCAACGAGATGGTGCGCCGGGCGCCGCGGTAGCTGTCTTCCAGGTCGATCATCACCTTGGCATGGTGATCGCGGCCGGGGGCCTGCCTTTGGCTGCCCGCGCCGGGCCTGGCGTGCTGGGCACCACGCCCGAAAAGGGACTCGAAAAAAGCGCTGAAGTCGGCGTCGCTGGAGGGGCCTTGGGGGCTGCGTCTGGCGCCGCCCGGACCGCTGAACTCAAAACCGCTGTCCCAGCCCGGTGGCGGCTCGAAGGCCTCACCCCGCGCGTGGCGCTGGCTGATTTCGTCGTACGCCGCCCTTCGCTCGGGGTCTATCAGGGCTTCGTGGGCTTCGGCCACTTCCTTGAAGCGCGCTTCGGCATCGGGCACTTTGCTGACATCGGGGTGGAACTTGCGTGCCAGTTTGCGGTAGGCCCGCTTGACTTCGTCCGGGGTGGCGGTTCGCTGAACCCCGAGCGTGGCGTAGTAGTCCTTGAATTCCATCGTGTTCCCCTGTGTCGCGCCGTCGGGTCGAAGCGGGTTTCGCCATCGCCTCCAGGCCGCACGCGCCGGTTCCAGCCTTGTGGTCGAGCGGGCCCATTTTGATTCCTGCACAGCAGCATACGGGTTGATTCGTTTCTGGGTGAGCCTTGCGCGCGTGCGCTTGATCGCAGTCAACGGATGTCGCCCTTGCGTAGGGGACTGACCGGCCGCCCAAGTGGCGAACACCGCAGTGCCAAGCACGAAATCACCCCCGGAGGCGATGAGGGCGAGGCGCAGCTGGCAGTGGCAAAGACCCTGGGGTCCCCACCGCCCGGGACCAGATCGAGGGCACCGGCAAAACAGGGCTGTTGCTCATCAACGACATCCTGGACCTGTCGAAGGTCGAGGCGGGGCGACTTGACTTGGCGCTGTCGGACTTCGACCACAGCGAACTGATGCTTTGCAGGCACTCAGGGGGGCAGGGTGTAATGCGTCGCAGGGCCCATGCCCTGTTGAACCAGAAGACCGCGGCTGGCCAACACGCCCAGGTGTTTGGATGCCGTGGCCGGTGACACGTCGCCCAGGCTGGCGTAAGTGCTTTTGTTGATCTTGCCGTCGCTGAGCAACTGACTGATCAACGCCGCCCGGCGGGTATCGTCCAGCACTTCGGCGGCCAGCTGCTTCCAGCGCGCCGCCAGTTGTTGTTCGTGTGTCAGGCGGCGTTCAAAAGTCTGCTGCAGGGCTTCCAGCGCATGCACAAATTCTGTCTGCAAGCCTTCACGTTCAATCAATGCCTGCGCGGCCTCGCGCTCTTTGGCGGCAATGGCCGCATAGGCGGTGGCTATGGCCAGGTGTGCTTCAGCGTGTTGACGGGCCGCAGCCGGGACGGCCAACAGTTGGCGCTTGCGCTGCACGAGTGCAAGCTCTTCAAAATGCACCGCCGTATCGCCTGACAGCAAACGTTCCGGTTCGGCCACACGCCTGGCTCCCAGCACTTCTTCCTTCAGCTTGCGCGCCGACTCGATGGCCGACGGGCTGCTGTCGGATTCGGGCGCGGCCAGTGCCTGCTGCACATGGGCGTCGCCCTGGCGCTCGTCGTCCAGATGGCCGGTGTCGCGGCACCGCACATAGAAGGCTTCGGCCAGGTTGTAGTGCGCCCGAAACGTGTGCAGGCGCAAGCCGGCCTGCAGGCTCTGGTCCAGCGCGGCCTGGTACTGCACCAGCGCGGCATTGGTGTCGCCGCGCCAGAAGTGCACCGTTCCCAGGTTCAGGTGCGTGCTGGCCAGCAAGGCCGGTTCAACAACACGGACGCGGGCAGCGTCGAAAATGCGCTGGGCACAGGCAACGGCCTTGGTGTAATCACCGCGTTCGCCCAGCACCGGCACCAGGTTCAACTGGGTGGCCAGCACGGAACGCTCGTCGCCCAGCCGCTCGAAGATGTTCAAGGCCCGGTATCGGTGTTCGATGGAACGAGGCAAGTCGCCGGCGCGTCGCCAGTATTCACCCCAGACCTGTTCCAGCATGCCCTGTGCATCGTCTGGCACGCGGAAGCGGGTGCACAGGTCTTCTGCGCGGTCCAGCACCGCCTTGCTGCGTGCGTCATTGCGCTGCAGGTACAGCCAGGCCAGGCGCGCCAGCGTGGTCACGGCGTGCTCCAGCGTGGCGGTGTCCTCACTGTCCACATCCAGCCCGCGCAGGAAGTCGGCGCTGTCCTGGTAACAAGCAAAAGCGCGGTCGGCATCGCGGGGTTCGAAATACTTGCCCAGCGCGCTGTGCACGATGCCCAGCAGCAGCGGGCTGTCGGCGGCCTGGGCCACCTGCAGCGCGCGTTCGTAGGCGCGCAGCTCACGGTCGGCCTGGTTGCGCGTGCGCGCCAGCGCCGCGCGCGCCAAACACAGGTCCACCATCGTGCGCGGCTGAAGGTCCAAAGCGGCCACACGCTCAACCATGGCCTGCACGTCGGGTTCTGAGGCCAGCGCGCCGGCATGCCGGCGCAGGCATTCCACAAACGCGGCCACATCACCGGCTTGCCAACAATGCCACAGCTGTGACGCTGGGTCGCGCAGCGCCTGCGCCGACCGGGCCTGGCGCTGATGCCAGCCCTGGCGCAACGCTTCGCTGGACCCCTGCTGCAGCAGGTGGCACTGATCGGTCACCAACTGGCGCAGCGACAGCCGGCGCACAGCGTCGGGTGCATCATCCAGCAGCGTCTGTGCCATCGTCTGCCGGGCCCGATCCAGCATGCGGTACAGCGTGCTGGGGCCTACGCCCCACAGGCCACACAGGTTGTCCAACGCGGCCTCGCCACTGTGGCGCCGGTACACACGCGGGAAGTCGGGCACCTGCACAAAACCGGCATAGCTGGCCATCACCAGCACCGGACGCCAACCCGACAGGCGCAACCAGGCGTCTTCGTGGATGGTGTTGAAGTCGGGCCCGGCATCGGGACGCAACTGGGTGACCAGCCAGCGCAGCATCCACAAGGCCAGCTGCGGCAGCCTTTCAGCGGGCAAGGCATCACCTGCGGTGCCAACCATCAGCCTTGTGTGCCGGCGCAGCATCCAGCGCGCTGCCCGTGGCCGCTGGCGCACCAGGTCGGCCAGTGTGCCGGTGCGCTGGGCCTGTAACGCGGCATCCAGCAGCGCCTGGGCCAGCGCCACATGCGCAGCTTGCGCGGCCTGCCCCTCGGCCGCAGTGGGGGCACGGTCTTCATCAGGGGTCGGTAAGGGGGTTGTGGCCACGGTGGCTGAAACAGGGGAGGGAGCCCAAACGCGAACCGTCCCGCCCGTAACTAGGGATGGTGCACTGTAGACCAGCATGCTGTGATGTTTTGCGGGCCCATACTGGGCGCCGCTGCCCACCCACTTGCACACAACCTGACAAGGACCACCCATGCCCAAAGGCCAGACAACTGCACTGCCCACCCTGCACCCCGGCCCTCGCCAGCGTGGTGTTCGAAGCGACAGTGTGGTGTTCGCGGTGTACGCGCCGCTGGGCACCGACGAGACGCTGAGCGTGTACCCCAGCACCACGCAGCAACCGTTGGCCCGGCAAGCGCTGGTGAAGGCGCTGCAGCGGGTGGCCGACCAGGGTGTCAACGTCAGCGCCTTGATCGACCTGTTTGAGGACGACACCTACCTGGTGGAGATTCCGGCCGGGCAATCCAAGCAGATGAGCATCACCTCAGCCTGGAAGCAGGATATGAGCGCGCCGCAGGCACTGGCTGGTTTTCTGCGCCGCACCCACCAACGTTTTCCCTGTTCTTCGCTGGTGTTGGCGCTGGAAGGACACGGCGGTGGTTTTGTACCTGACATCGACAACGCGCGCCTGACGCGCGCCAACGCCACCCGGTGGACATCGGGCGCCCAATCGGGTGCGGTGCGCTGGATCAAGACCGAACAAGGTACCAGCTTCGAGCCCGAGGCCGGGTCACCGGCATTGCCGATGACATCGCCCGAGCTGCCGATGACATCGCCCGAACTTCCGGCCACGCGGCTGCCTATGTCCAGCTGGGCGCTGGGTGCAGCACTGCGCAGCGCCATCCGCTCGGGGGTGCCCCGCCCGGCCGTCATCCACTTCAACAACTGCTTCAATGGCTCTTTTGAGCACCTGCACACTGTGGCGCCCTATGCCGACATCGCCACCGGTTATGCCAACTACAACTTCTACACCGCGGGCCAGGCCTATCCGGCGGTGTTCCAGCAGTTGAAAGGTGCCGGCTCTGCATCGGCCAAACAGCTGGCGCAGTGGTTTGCCGCTGCCAATGGTGCGTTGCTGGCAGCAAAGAAGAACCACCCCACCGTGGGCGCCACGGTGGACTTGGCAGCGATGAAAAAGACGACGCTGGCACTCGACAGGTTGGCGCTGGCGCTGACCAGTGCCTTGCAAGGCGCCCCTGCAGCGCAGCGGCCATCCGTGGTGGCGCTGGTGAAACAGGCCGCGGTGGCAGCCCAGCATTACGACACATCGCCCAGCTACGCGCTCGCCGTGCCCGACCAGATGATGGACATCGGCAGCTTCGCGGCGCAGGTGGCGGCACTGTTCCCCGCCGGGCCCGTGAAGGCGGCGGCAACGGCGCTGGCGCAGGCGCTGGCGGGCCTGTGGCAGTACGGTGACTTCGACCGACCGTGGCTTGACGAAAACCAGATCTGGGACTTCCGTTCGCCCACCCTGGGCTTGAATATCCT
Source organism: Rubrivivax sp. (assembly GCA_031398045.1). GTDB lineage: Bacteria > Pseudomonadota > Gammaproteobacteria > Burkholderiales > Burkholderiaceae_C > Rubrivivax. The sequence goes on along the minus strand of JANNMQ010000123.1, from coordinate 927 downwards.
GTTCCCTGACCCGGCCTTGCAGGGCCTGTGGGACTGGCGCTCGCCCTACTACCTGTCGGGCAAAGTTGACCCCACCGCGCCACCCGCGCACCGCCATGTCATCGACTTCCTGGCCGACCGCAGCAGCGGCCGTTCGCCCTGGGTGGGCTTCATCGTTGAGTACCACCGCGGCATCAACTTTGTGGGCCTGCTGCCCGCTGAGCCACCGCTGTTCCCGGTCTTCAACGCGCGCTTCGAACCCAAACTGCCGCACCCCGGCAACGGCACCGGCACCCAGCCCCCTGGTCGCAGCTGACTGACGCGGCCCGGCATGCCCGGGCCACTCAGTTCTTGAGGTTGCCCCGGTTTTCAGCAGACACCCCCATCCGGGGGCATCGTCTTGCCATCGTCTGATTGCCAACGACGAAGCGGCCTGCATCCGCGTCGCAATGCAAATCACGCTGCCGTGAAATCACTTCCATGCCGCACCAATTCCGGTGCGCAACGCGAAGGAGGTGTTTCATGAGCCAAGCCCGAATCAACGCGGATCTGCACACGATCCAAGATGCCCATCCCGCAGACCTGCTGGCGCAAGTCGACCGCGAGTACTGGGTACTGACCGTCAAAGTCTTCAGCACCGCCGTCGCCACCGCGGTGGTGCTGCTGGCTGCAGAGCATGCCAACCAGACGCACCGTGGCGAGCAGCGCGCACGCGCCGCGCTGTTCCTGCATACGGCTGCAAAAGCCGACCCAGCAGCCACCGTATCCCCCATCAGGGTGAGCGTCGCCTCTGAAGTTAGGGATATCCCTGAGATTGGGCTCTCCCCATCATATGCAAATGTGCACACACATGCACGTTAATGAAGTTTCCCTCCACCCGCACAAGGAACCACGATGAACACCGCATCCCTGCAAACTGAACCCACCGTCACCGCGCATCAAGGTGCC
>JANNMQ010000121.1:0-7377 GCA_031398045.1 Rubrivivax sp. | reverse complement strand
GCAGTTTCGAAGAACTGACCACGTTGATCTGGCCTTGCTGAATCGGAATCAGGGTCGCACCCGGCCTCATGCTGCCATGGCCGGACTGCACCCCACAATCGTCACCGCGCCCATTCCTGCTGCACCTGTGACCCAAGAGTGAACATGAACGCGACGTCTTCCCAGCTGAGTCTGGCCGGCCGCACGGCCCTTGTCCTGGCTGCTGGCGCGCTGGCCACAGGCGCGCACGCCCAACTCACCAACAGCGTCACCATCTACGGCATCGTCGACGGTGGTGCCGAGTACACCCGCACCAGTGCCACGCCCGCAGCGGCTGGCGCCTCGTTGAAGAGCGTTGTCTCGGGCTCGCACACAGCCAGCCGACTGGGTCTGCGCATCAATGAAGACCTCGGCGGCGGCCTGCGCGCTAGCGCGTTGCTGGAGCATGGCTTCGATGTCGACACCGGTACGCAGACCGGTGGCGCTTTCTGGGGTCGCGATGCCTACGTCGGCCTGGCCGGTGCTTGGGGTGAGGTGCGCCTGGGCCGCACCTACACACCGGCGCTGTGGGTGCAGTTGTTGGGTGACGTCAACCGCCTGAGCCTGTACGGCAGCGCGGGCACCTACACGCAACTGGGACCCTCGGGTTTCCTGCGCGCCACCAACGGCGTGAACTACCAGTCGCCCAGCTGGGGCGGTTTCATGGTGCGCGCCGTCTATGGACTCGGCAACGAGAGCGCTTCCGCGCCCCAAGACGCGGGGCGGATCATCGGCCTGTCGGGCGAGTACCGCGCAGGATTGATCTACGCTGGTGCCTACCATCTGGCCCGCCGCGACGTGTTTCCGGCCAACAGCACCACCTCGGCCAGCGCCACCTACAGCGGCGTGTCGGCGCAAGTGGACTTCAGCCCCTTCAGCCTGTCAGCCGGCCTGAACCGCCTCAATCCTGCCGGGCCTGACACCGCCACCAGCGGCAGCAGAAACAGCTGGTGGCTGAGCGCGATGTTCAAGTTGCCTGCAGGCGAATTACGCCTGAACGCCGGCCGCCTGGCCACCGATCTGGCCTCGGGCACGGACCCGAAGGCCACGTTGCTGGCCGCGTCTTACAACTATCCGCTGTCGCGCAGTACCAACCTGTACGGCAGCTACGGCCGCATGAACAACAACGAGAGCGCGCGCTTCGCCCTCGAAGCGTCGTCGCGCACGGTTGCGCTGTCCGTCGCGGCAGGCTCCGACACCACCGGTCTCGTGCTGGGCATGCGCCACAACTTCTGAGCGGCTGAGACCTCCGGCAACTATCGCGCTCGCGGCACATCGCTGGGCAGTTTCGGGCCGGCGGCAGACAGCGCTTCGCCGTCGATGGCCTGCTGCGCCGCACGGTAGAAGACTTCACGCGATTCCTTGGCAGCCGGGTCGGTGGCGCCGCCGCCCCAGTTGGCGTTGGAAGCAATCACCAGCCGGCGCTTTGGGTCGATGAAGATACCCTGGCCAAAGATGCCACGCGCGGTGTAGCTGCCGTCGTCGTAGGTCCACCACTGGTAACCGTAACCACGGCCGGGCTGGCCGATGCCCACGCGCTGGCTGGTGGCGTCTGCCAGCCAGCCGTCGGGCACGGTGCCCTGGGCGCCGGCGCGGGCGCCGTTCAGCACGAAGACGCCGAAGCGCGCGAAGTCACGCGTCGCGGCCTGGATGCAGCAGCCGCTGATCTCCTGGCCGGTTTTGCTGAGCACCCAGGTGGCCTGCTGTTCCATGCCCGCCGGCACCCAAACCTTTTCCGACAGGTACTCGGCCAGCGGCCGCTTGGTTGCCCGGCTGACCAGCAGGCCGACGAGGTTGGTTTCGCCGGTGCTGTAGTTCCAGCGTGTGCCTGCCGGCACTGCGCGCGGCAGGCGGCGCAGGTAGCTCACCAGCGCGTCCACCCCTTCTTCGGGCTGATGATTGTTGAAACGGGCGACGTCGGAATTCGGATCGGCATAGTCCTCGTTCCAGCGCACGCCCGAGGTCATGGTCAGCAATTGGCGGATGCTGACGTCGTCGTAGGCCGAGCCTTTCATGGGCGTGATGTAGTCGCTGACCTTGTCGTCCATGCTGCGGATGTGGCCGTCGCGCAGTGCCGCGCCGACCAGCACCGAGGTCATCGACTTGGCCACCGAGAAGCTCGTCCAGCGCCCGGCACTGTCGAAGCCCAGGCCGTAACGTTCCAGGCGCAGCTGGCCGTCGTGCACGATCACCAGCCCCGCCATGCGCTGGCTGGCCAGGTAGGCGTCGAGATCGGTGCCCAGTTTCAGCGGCGGCCCCAGCGGCAGCGACAGCGGCGTGCCTGCGGCTGGCACCACGCGCCACTTGGCCAGCACCGACAGGCGGTCCAGCGCACGGAAGGCCGCATCGCGCTGCGGCACGCTCCAGAACAGCAGGTCGCGGTTGGTGGGCAAGGTTGCCAACAGCCCGCGTGTCTCTTTGTCCAGGCTGAACCAGCCGGCTGTGCCGGCCGCGAGCAGTGCCGCCAGCGCCCCGAGAGCGATCTGCTTCAGTTTCATCGCGGAGCTCCCCGAAGGCCGTGGTGGTGGTGCCCGGGATTGGACACCAAGCGGCCGGTGGCCTGCTTGTCTTCTGCCCGTGGGCCGACTACCTAGACCAGCTTCGTGCGGCTGTCGGGTTGTGATCCCAACACCGCGAGGCCCATGGACCGGCAGCGCCCGCCAGTCAGGCTGCCGCTTTCAAGCCGCTTTCGAAGTGGGCCCGCATCAAGCGGGCAGCAGTTTGCCCGTCCTTCGATTCCAGCGCCTTCATCAACGCGCGGTGCTCGGCCAGCGAGCCTGCCAGCCGACCCTGCTTGAACAGCGAGTGGTGGCGGTTGAGCTTCATCACCTTGCGCAGGTCGGTCACCATCTGCAGGGCCCAGCGGTTGCCGGCCATCCGCAGCATGGCCATGTGGAAGCGTTCATTGGCGGCAAAAAAGGCGTCGCGCTGGCGCACCTGCCGTTCCAGCTGCTCGTGCAGCGCGGCCAGTTCCGCGCGTTGTGCGTCACTCGCGTTGGCAGCCACCTGCGCCGCAGCGTCACTTTCCAGCAGCGCCAACAGGTGATACACCTGCGCCACGTCGTCGCGCGACATCTCGGTGACGTAGGCGCCGCGGCCCAACTTCATGGTCACCAGGCCCTCGGCGGCCAGCACCTTCAATGCCTCGCGCATGGGCGTGCGGCTGATGCCGTAGGCAGCGGCCAGTTTCAGTTCGTCGATCCAGCTACCAGGTTCCAGTTCGCGCGCAAAGATTTGCTGGCGCAGGCGCTCGGCCACGTCCTGGTACAGCGCACGCCGGGCCAGCGGCTGCGCCGTTGCAGCGCGGGCGCCAGGTGTTGTTGAAGGGCTTGTATCTGCCAAAGGGATTGGTGCTGCAGTCAGTTTGTGGTGGGTTTTGAATTTATAATTATGCATAATCTGTGGCAGGCAACAAGCGCCGCCTGCACAGATCACTTTCAGGCTCCAGCGTGGCAGGCCGCAGTTTGAAAGTTTTTCAGGTCAACCAATGAAAAGACACCCGTGATGAACAAGGCCGGCACCCCCAACGAGTTCAACCCTGGCACGCTGGAACAGTGGGCCCAGGCGGCTGCGAAATCAGCGCCTCGCGGCGATGTGGCCGCGCTGAACTGGACCACGCCCGAAGGCATTGCCGTCAAGCCGCTGTACACCGCAGCCGACACGGCCGGTCTGCCAAACGTCAACACCTTGCCGGGCTTTGAGCCCTTCATCCGCGGCCCGCAAGCCACCATGTACGCGGTGCGGCCCTGGACCATCCGCCAGTACGCCGGCTTTTCCACCGCCGAAGACAGCAACGCGTTTTATCGCCAGGCGCTGGCCGCAGGCGGGCAGGGCGTGAGCGTGGCCTTCGATCTGGCCACGCACCGCGGCTACGACAGCGACCACCCGCGCGTCACTGGCGACGTGGGCAAAGCCGGTGTGGCCATCGACAGCGTGGAAGACATGAAGATCCTGTTCGACGGCATACCGCTCGACACCGTGAGTGTGAGCATGACGATGAACGGCGCCGTGTTGCCAGTGCTGGCGGGTTATGTGGTGGCCGGCGAAGAGCAAGGTGTGCGGCAAGACCAGCTCAGCGGCACGATCCAGAACGACATCCTCAAGGAGTTCATGGTTCGCAACACCTACATCTACCCGCCCGAGCCCAGCATGCGCATCGTGGCCGACATCATTGAATACACGGCGCAGCAGATGCCGAAGTTCAACTCCATCAGCATCAGCGGTTACCACATGCAAGAAGCCGGCGCCAACCAGGCGCTGGAACTGGCCTTCACGCTGGCCGATGGCGCCGAATACGTGAAGACGGCCATCGCCAAGGGCCTGGACGTGGACGACTTTGCCGGCAGGCTGTCGTTCTTCTGGGCCATTGGTATGAACTTTTATCTCGAAGTGGCCAAGATGCGCGCTGCACGTTTGTTGTGGACACGCATCATGAAAGGCTTCAACGCCAAAAAGCCCAAGAGCCTGATGCTGCGCACGCACTGCCAGACCAGCGGCTGGAGCCTGACCGAACAGGACCCCTACAACAATGTGGTGCGCACCACCATCGAAGCCATGGCCGCCGTGTTTGGCGGCACCCAAAGCCTGCACACGAACAGTTTCGATGAAGCCATCGCGCTGCCCACGGAGTTCAGCGCCCGTATTGCCCGCAACACGCAACTCATCATCCAGGAAGAGACACACATCACCAGCGTGGTCGACCCCTGGGCCGGCAGCTACATGATGGAAAGCTTGACGCAGCAGATGGCTGACAAAGCCTGGGCCATCATCGAAGATGTGCAGGCGCAAGGCGGCATGACACGGTGCGTGGACAGCGGCTGGGCGAAGCTGAAGATAGAGGCCAGTGCGGCCGAAAAACAGGCGCGCATCGACAGTGGCAAAGACGTGATCGTGGGCGTCAACAAGTACAAGCTGAAACAGGAAGGCACGATCGATATCCGTGACGTTGACAACGTGAAGGTGCGGGAAGGCCAGATAACGCGGCTGCAGAAAATTCGTTCCACGCGCGACGGCGCCAAGGTCACGGCCTTGCTGGATGCGCTGACCGCGGCGGCCCGCGACGGCAGCGGCAACCTGCTGGCGTTGAGCATCGCAGCCATGCGTGCACGCGCCACCGTGGGTGAGGTCAGCGACGCGCTTGAAAAAGTCTACGGGCGCCACCGCGCCGACATTCAAAAGGTGACCGGTGTGTATGCAGCCGCTTACGACAGCGCCGAAGGTTGGGACCTGCTGAAAGCCGAGATTGCTGCCTTTGGTGAACAGCAGGGCCGCCGCCCGCGCGTGATGATTGCCAAACTGGGACAAGACGGCCACGACCGTGGTGCCAAGGTGGTGGCCACCGCCTTTGCTGACCTGGGTTTTGACGTCGACATCGGCCCGCTGTTCCAGACGCCCGAAGAATGCGCGCGCCAGGCGATCGAAAACGACGTGCACGCGGTGGGTGTCAGCACGCTGGCGGCCGGGCACAAGACGCTGGTGCCGGCCATCATCCAGGCGCTGAAAGACCAGGGCGCCGACGACATCATCGTGTTTGTGGGTGGTGTCGTTCCGCAGCAGGACTACGGATTCTTGGTCGACGCGGGCGTGAAGGGCATCTACGGGCCGGGCACGCCGATACCGGTGAGTGCCAAGGACGTGCTGGAGCAGATCAAGGCAGCACAGCGGGGGATCTGATTGGGCCCGTTCATTGCATCGGCGACTGGTTGACGCACCATGCAGCCGTTTTTTGTTTACCTGCTGAAGTGTGCAGATGGTTCGTACTATGCCGGACACACTGATGAGCTGGAGCGGCACATTGATCAGCATCAGGCTGGAGAGTTGCCCGGGTATACACATGACAAGCGGCCCGTGACCCTGGTCTGGTCGCAGCCGGTGGCCACGCGAGAGGAAGCGTTGGCAGCTGAGATGCGCATCAAGGGCTGGTCCAGGGCGAAGAAAGAGGCGCTGATTCGGGAAGATTGGGATCAAGTGCGTGAGCTGGCTCGCAGCCGGAGTTCGCAAGGGGACAGGTCTTTCACAAGCTCAGTGCGAACGGAGGCGGGGGCTTCGACAAGCTCAGCCCGAACGGAGGAGAGGGCTTCCTTCAACAGGCTCAGGACCATCGGTAATACTGGCTCAGCCCGAACGGAGGACGGGGGATGTGCACCACCTCAACCCGTTCGGGCTGAGCTTGTCGAAGCCCCGGCTCCGGCGCCTTTGCCAACCGATCCATTGCTCACCCCCTTGCTGGCCCCGCCAGGCCCCGCCCAGCGCCGCGCCATCGCCAAAACCATCACCCTGCTGGAGTCCACCCGTGCCGACCACCGTCTGCGCGCTGATGCCCTGCTCAGCCACCTGTTGCCCCACACGGGCAAAAGTTTCCGCCTGGGACTCAGCGGTGTGCCCGGTGTCGGCAAAAGCACGTTCATCGAAGCGCTGGGCCTGTACCTGATCGGGCAGGGCCACCGAGTGGCCGTGCTGGCCGTGGACCCCAGCAGCAGTGTCAGCGGTGGCAGCATCCTGGGCGACAAAACACGCATGGAGCACTTGAGCGTGCATGTGCGTGCTTTCATACGCCCCAGCCCGGCGGCAGGCAATCTGGGCGGCGTGGCAGAAAAAACGCGTGAGTCCATGCTGGTGTGCGAAGCCGCGGGCTACGACATCGTCATCGTCGAAACCGTGGGCGTGGGCCAAAGCGAAACCGCCGTCTCGGCCATGACCGACATGTTTGTGTTGCTGCAACTGCCCAATGCGGGCGACGACTTGCAAGCCATCAAAAAAGGCGTGATGGAACTGGCTGACCTGGTGATCATCAACAAGGCCGACCTCGACGAAGCAGCCGCCACCCGCGCGCGGGCACAGATCACCAGCGCGCTGCGCCTGTTCGGCCCGCATGGGCGGGTTGGGGCCGCACAAGCACTGCACCCGACACAGGTGCTGCAGCTCAGCGCGCTGAAAGGCAGCGGGTTGCAGGATTTCTGGCAAGCCGTTACCCAGTTTCGCCAAGCACAAGTCAGCAGCGGCGAACAGCAGGCGCGCCGCCACGCACAAGACCAGGCGTGGATGTGGGAACGCATCGAAGCCGGCCTTCGGCAGCGATTTGCCCAACACCCGGCCGTGGCCGCGGCGCTGCCCGACATCACGCGCCAGGTGCACAGCGGCACGCTGGCCGCATCGGCGGCCGCGCGGCGGCTGCTAGACCTGTTGAACTGAAACCGAATCCTTCCCCGAACAGATCCTCATCACCATGCACAACATCATCGAACAACTGGAAGAAAAGCGAACTGCGGCGCGCCTGGGCGGCGGTGAAAAACGCATCGCCAGCCAACACGCCAAGGGCAAGCTCACGGCACGCGAGCGGCTGGAACTGCTGCTGGACGA
>JANNMQ010000088.1:0-2452 GCA_031398045.1 Rubrivivax sp. | reverse complement strand
GGCGCGCTGGTGGCGTTGGTGGTCACCAACCCCTACGTGATGACACAGGTGCTGGGCATCCTGGTGCTGGTGGTGCTGCCCAGCATTTACTTCGGCCGCCGCGTGCGACGCCTGTCACGCGCCAGCCAGGACCGGGTGGCTGACAGCAGCGCCATCGCGGCCGAAGTGCTGAGCGAAATTCCGGTCGTGCAGAGTTTTGTGCAGGAAGGTTTTGAAGCCACCCGCTTCAACAGCAGCACGGAAGCCGCTTTTGACGTCGCCAGAAAGCGCACCCGTGTGCGCGCTTTGTTGGTGGCTTTCATGATCACGGCCACCTTCGGCGCGCTGTTGTGGGGCTTGTACCAGGGCACCCGTGCCGTCATCGCCGGTGATATCAGCGCCGGGCACCTGGGCCAGACAGTGGTGCTCGTCATCATCTTTGTGGGCGCTGTGGCGGTGTTGTCCGAGGTCTATGGCGACTTGCTGCGCGCTGCCGGCGCCACCGAGCGGCTGATGGAATTGCTGGCCGCCCGTTCACCCGTGGCCGACCCGGTAGCCCCCCGCGCGCTGCCGCTGGCGCAGTCGGGTTCGGCCGTGCAGTTTGAAGCCGTGAACTTCCACTACCCGTCACGCCCCAAACAAGCCGCGCTGGCCGACTTCAGCTTGCAAGTGCGGGCGGGCGAAACAGTGGCGCTGGTGGGGCCCAGTGGCGCTGGCAAGAGCACGGTGTTGCAGTTGCTGCTGCGCTTTTACGACGCTCAAAGTGGCCAGGTTTGCATCGACGGCACCGATGTGCGCCAGGTGGCGCTGGCCGACCTGCGCCAGCGCGTGGGTATCGTGCCGCAGGACAGCACGGTGTTTTCCACCAGCGCGCTGGAAAACATCCGCTACGGCCGCCCGCAGGCCACTGACGACGAGGTGAAGGCTGCCGCGCAGGCCGCCTTCGCGCACGAGTTCATCAGTGCGCTGCCCGAGGGCTACCACACCTACCTGGGCGAACGCGGCGTGCGCTTGTCGGGTGGCCAGCGCCAGCGCATCAGCATTGCGCGTGCGATGCTGAAGAACCCGCCGCTGCTGCTGCTGGACGAAGCCACCAGCGCGCTGGACGCCGAGAGTGAACGGGTGGTGCAGGCGGCCCTGGAAGCGGCCATGCACAACCGCACCACGCTGGTCATCGCGCACCGCTTGGCCACGGTGCTGAAGGCAGACCGCATCGTTGTGATGGACGCCGGGCGCATTGTCGACGTGGGTACCCACGAAGAGCTGGTAGCGCGGGGCGGTTTGTATGCCCGGCTGGCTGCGATGCAGTTTGATATGCAGCCAGCCGCCTGAAAGCGGTGCCCACAGGCTTTGGCGCGCAGGCCTTGGCGCCCAGGCATCGATAATTTCTGCTGTTTCCCCACCCACCCCATGCAATCCCTCATCAGCACCCCCTACGAAGACCTGTTGCGCCATGTGCTGGCCCACGGCGTGGAAAAAGGCGACCGCACCGGCACGGGCACCCGCAGCGTGTTTGGCCACCAGATGCGCTTTGACCTGCGCCAGGGTTTTCCACTCATCACCACCAAGAAGGTGTTTTTCAAGGCCGTGGCGCTGGAACTGCTGTGGTTCTTGCGCGGCGACAGCAACGCCCGCTGGCTGCAGGAACGTGGCGTCACCATCTGGGACGAATGGGCCCAGCCCAACGGCGACCTGGGCCCGGTGTACGGCGTGCAGTGGCGCAGCTGGCCCACGCCGGACGGTGGCCACATCGACCAGATCGCCGAAGTCGTCAAACAGCTGAAGACCAACCCCGACAGCCGCCGCATCATCGTCAGCGCCTGGAACGTGGCCGAACTGCACAAGATGGCCCTGCTGCCCTGCCACGCTTTTTTCCAGTTTTATGTGGCGCCAGCGTTGCGCAGCGGCGAACGCGGGCGACTGAGTTGCCAGCTCTACCAGCGCAGCGCCGACCTGTTTTTGGGCGTCCCCTTCAACATCGCCAGTTATGCCTTGCTGACCCACATGCTGGCTCAGCAATGTGAGTTGGACCTGGGTGACTTCATCTGGACCGGGGGTGACTGCCACATCTACAACAACCATTTCGAGCAGGTGCAGCTGCAGCTGCAGCGCCAGCCGCGCGCCTACCCGCAGCTGTTGCTGGCACGCAAGCCACCCAGCCTGTTTGACTACGCTTTCGAAGATTTTGTGGTCGAGGGTTACGACCCACACCCGGCCATCAAGGCGCCGGTGGCGGTGTGAAAGTCAGCCTGATCGCGGCCGTGGCGCGCAACGGCGCCATCGGCAAGAACAACGGCTTGTTGTGGCACGAGCCGCAAGACCAGCGCCATTTTCGTGCCGTCACCCTGGGCCACCCGGTGCGGATGGGGCGCAAGACCTGGGATTCATTGCCGGCGCGCTTTCGCCCGCTGCCCGGGCGCCAGAACGTGGTGCTCACACGGCAAGCAGGCCAGCAATTGGCAGGCGCGCAGGT
>JANNMQ010000075.1:0-9412 GCA_031398045.1 Rubrivivax sp. | reverse complement strand
ATCAGCTTCGAGACGCCCACCCCGAACCGCATCATCGTCAAGGGCATCGACAAGGAAGCGGTCGGCCAGGTGGCCGCCAACATCCGCAAGATCCGCAAGCCCGAGCCCTACAAGGGCAAGGGCGTCCGGTACCTCGGCGAGCACGTCGCCAAGAAGGCCGGGAAGACGGGCAAGTAAAGGCAGCAACTCATGACCGTCAGCGCACAGCACAAGCGAGAAGCCCGCATCCGTCGTCACCGTCGGGTGCGCAAGAAGGTGGAGGGGTCGGCCGAGCGTCCGCGCCTTGCCGTCTTCCGCTCGAACAAGCACATCTCCGCCCAGGTGATCGACGACCGCTCCGGCAAGAACAAAACACAGGAGCCGATTGCAAATCTGCACCCATCTTGGTCTTGCCTGACCTTCAAATCAAGCTTATCGGCATTCTGTCCCCTAGCTTGAAACCCGCCCACCCATGACTGCTTGCAGGTACCAAGCACAATAGCTGGCTCGATAATTGCTTTTTTCATTGGGTGCGACTGCTTCCGTCACGAGAGTTGGCCGCTGGTTGGCTTTTTTGCAACGTCAGCTTGTGCAACGCCGAATCACGCTCGCTTCGCGGGCTATAATTTTTGGCTTTGCTTGTTGAAGCTTTGTGCCGCTAAGCAAAAGCTTGCTCAGGTCAGTTCCTAAGGCTCGTGGTCAGGGTTTACTTCGAAGTGCTGTAACAAGCGTAGAAGAAGAGCCGTGGCGGGGCACAGGCAGGTCAGCAGGCACGCACTTCAGAAGCCATTCACAGCCAGGCGAAAGGCTTTCGGAGTTTCCCTGACGAAGCCGAAGGTACCGCCCCAGCACCACCCGCGCACGCATCTTTTCAGGATTCCTGAGTACATGACCACCATTCGAGTTAAAGAAAATGAGCCCTTTGACGTCGCCTTGCGGCGCTTCAAGCGCACCATTGAAAAAATTGGCCTGCTCACTGAACTGCGCGCCCGCGAGTTCTACGAAAAGCCCACCGCCGAGCGCAAGCGCAAGAAGGCGGCTGCGGTGAAGCGGCACTTCAAACGCGTGCGCAGCATGCAGCTGCCTAAAAAGCTGTACTGATCGGACGAAAGTTACACGCTGTGCTGCAAGCCCGCGCGGGACGCCGCTGCGGGCTTCTTTTATTTCTTTTCACAGGAACAACCCGCCATGGCCAGCCCGCTGAAAGACCGCGTCACCGAAGACATGAAAAGCGCCATGCGGGCCAAAGACGCCGCCAGGCTGTCCACCATCCGCATGCTGCTGGCAGCTTGCAAGCAGCGCGAAGTGGACGAACGCATCGAATTGACCGACGCTGATGTGGTGGCGCAGGTGGACAAGCTGATCAAGCAGCGCAAAGACTCTATAGCTGCCTTCGCACAAGCGGGACGCACCGATTTGGTGGACAAGGAATCGGCTGAACTGCAGGTCTTGCAGGCCTATTTGCCGCAACGCCTGTCGGCCGATGAAGTGCATGCCAGCGTGGCAGCCTTGTTGGTTGAACTGGGCGCCTCGGGACCGGGCGACATGGGCAAAGTGATGGCCGCGGCCAAAGCCAGGCTGGCCGGCAAAGCCGACATGGCCATGCTGTCTGGTGTGGTCAAACAAGCATTGACGAAGTAACCGAAGGGCCGAGTTGTGACTAGCAGCAACCTGCCCCTGCGCGCCCTTGCGCCTGACGTCTGCGTGGCACCTCAACTGACGCCAGCAGCGATGGCTGAAGCTGCCCGCGCGGGCTTCAAGAGCGTGGTCAACAACCGGCCCGATTTTGAACACGGATCAGACCAGCCGAGCAACGCGCAAATCGAGGCAGCGGCCCTGGCTGCTGGCTTGCAGTACCGGTTTCTGCCGGTGGACGGCGGCTATCAATCGCCCGCCGAGATTGCCGCCTTTGCTGAACTGCTGCAAACCTTGCCCCGGCCGCTGCTTGCATTTTGCCGTTCAGGGGCGAGATCCACGCGCTTGTACATGGCCGCCACCCAGCAGTAAGCCCGCAGAGCTCGAAAGCGCAGGGCTCTTGCAGCCCACCCGCCAGGCCTCAGAGTCCGCGCCGAAAGCGCTGGCTTGAGCTGCGCGCACGCTGCCCCTTCCAGCAGTGGCAGATAGATGTAAACCCGCAGATCCACGCCTGAAGTCGAGCATGGCTGGCGACGATTGCCGCACAGCCGCGCCCTATACTCGTTCGAGGCTAAGAGCCCTATTTGGAGACTGCATGAACGCGTTGATCAGCCTCGCCAAAGCCATTGACCATCTCAACGACCGGTTTGGAACCATCGCCAAGTGGGCCATATTCGTGTCGTGCCTGATCAGCGCAACCAACGCCGTCGTTCGCTACCTGTTCAGCTTCAGTTCGAACTCGTTTCTAGAAATCCAGTGGTACCTGTTCGCAGCCTGCGTGATGCTGGGCGCTTCCCAGGTACTGCGCGTGAACGAACACGTACGGGTTGACGTTTTCTACGGCCGCTACTCGGGTCGCACGCAAGCCCTGATCGACCTCATCGGACTGCTGTTTTTCCTGCTGCCATCGATGATGTTGATGTTTTATTTTGCGTGGCCGCTGTTCCTGAAGATGTACCAAAGCGGTGAGGCGTCAAGCAATGCCGGCGGCCTCATCCGCTGGCCGGCCATGCTGATGCTGCCATTGGGATTCTTCCTGTTGTTCCTTCAAGGGCTGTCGGAAGCGATCAAGCGCATCGGCTGGCTCACCCATCGGTATGAAGGCGATTTCCATTACGAGAGGCCGCTGCAATGACGATGGAAACCTTTGCCCCGCTGATGTTCGCGGGCTTGATATTCATATTGCTGATCGGCTTTCCGGCTGCCTTCTCGTTGATGGCGCTCGGCCTGGGCTGCGGCTACTACGCGGTCTGGATGGGCTGGTTCCCAGCCTCATTCATGAGCGCGCTGCCGCTCAACGTGTTTGGCATCCTGTCCAACGAGTTGTTGCTGGCGATCCCGTTTTTCACCCTGATGGGTACGATCCTGGAAAAGTGCGGGCTGGCTGAAGACATGCTCGACGCCATGGGTCAGTTGTTTGGTCCGGTTCGTGGCGGCCTGGGCTACTCGGTCATCATCGTGGGTTTCATTCTGGGCGCCATCACTGGCACCGTGGCCGGCCAGGTGATTGCGATGGCGATGATTTCATTGCCGGTGATGATGCGCTGGGGCTACAACATGCGCTACGCCACGGGTGTACTCGCGGCATCGGGCACCATCACCCAGCTGGTGCCGCCTTCACTGGTGCTCATCGTCTTGGCCGACCAGCTCGGCAAACCCGTGGGCGACATGTACAAAGGCGCCTGGGGGCCAGCGATTCTGCAGGTGCTGCTGTTTGCCCTGTACACCTTCATTCTTTCGCGCATAAGGCCTGAATACGTGCCGGGCGTGCCCAAAGAAGGCCGCACGCTGCAAGGCTGGGCGCTATGGGCGAAATGCTTGCGCGGCATCGTCCCGTCGGCAGTGCTGATCTTCACCGTGCTGGGCAGTATGGGTGGCTTACCGGGCATCAAGACGGCCATTGCCACACCCACCGAGGCCGGTGCGATGGGCGCGGTGGGCGCGTTGCTGCTGGCGCTATCGCACAAACGCCTGACCTGGCCGCTGCTGAAGGGCGCGATGCTGGGCACCATGCGCATCACGGCGATGGTGGTCTTCATTCTTATCGGCTCGCGCGTGTTTTCGCTCGTGTTTCAGGGGGTGGACGGCGGTATCTGGATCGAGCACCTGCTCAAGGGCTTGCCCGGCGGGCAGCTGGGCTTCCTCATCGTCGTCAATATATTCATATTTTTCCTGGCGTTTTTTCTCGACTTCTTCGAGATTGCCTTCATCATCATTCCGTTCCTGGCGCCAGTGGCTGACAAGCTGGGCATCGACCTGATCTGGTTCGGGGTCATGATCTGCGTGAACATGCAAACCAGCTTCATGCACCCGCCATTTGGCTTTGCGCTGTTCTATTTGCGCGGCATTGCCGATACGCTGTTCAAGAACGGCTCGATACCGCGCAAGGTGGAATCCAACGACATCTATCTGGGCGCCATTCCTTGGATCGTGATCCAGCTCGTCTTGGTCGCCATCGTCATCTTTGTGCCGCAGACGGTGACCATGTTCCTGGACAAGCCCAAGGTGCTGGACATCGACAAGGCCATCGAGAGCATCCAGAACATGGACAACAAACAGGCGCCGAAGGCTGATCCTTCGAAAGAGATGGAAGCTCCGAAGCCAGATGCGCAGCAGCCCCAGGACAAAGGCGCACCGGCAGCCAACCCGGCGCCGGCGGGTGCAAGCAAGAGCCCTGAAAAAGACGACCCGATGAAGGGCTTGCTGGACGCCGTCAAAAACGAAAAGAAACCTTGATGCCGCAGCCTTGCATGCGCCCCAGCAGCGGGCGCTGAACTCAGTCACCTCGTTTCCTTTGCAGCCACCACGTAAAAGGCCCCGCAGTGCGGAGCCTTTTTGTTTGCTGCCGGCTGCTGCAGCGCCTGACGCTCAGGCGCCCAACAGTGCCGTTTAGAGCTTCTGCGATTGCATGAAGTCGTCGAAACTGGCTTCGGTGAAGCGGAACCACAGGTTGGCGTCGCGGCGGAAAGCCGAGTAATCGTCGTAGATCTTTTTCCAGGACGGGTTCTTGCCGCTGAGATCAGCGTACTCGGCCAGGGCCTCCTTGAAGGCCGCTTCCATGACGTCTTTCGGGAAGCGGAACAACTTGGTGCCACCGGCTACCAGGCGCTTCAGCGCTGCCGGGTTGCGCGCATCGTAGCGGGCCTGCATTTCCACGTGGGCATAGGCCGTGGCCGCTTCGATGATGGCTTTGTACTCGACCGGCAAACCGTTGTAGGCCTTGTCGTTGATGAAGAAGTCAAGCTGCGGACCGCCTTCCCAGAAACCCGGGTAAGCATAAAAAGGCGCCACCTTGTTGAAGCCCAGCTTCTCGTCGTCGTACGGGCCCACCCATTCAGCCGCGTCAATGGTGCCTTTTTCAAGCGCAGCGTAAATCTCGCCACCCGGGATGTTTTGCGGCACGGCGCCGATGCGGCCCATCACAACACCACCAAAACCGCCGGTGCGGAACTTCTGGCCCTTCAGATCGGCCAGGCTCTTGATTTCCTTGCGCCACCAGCCGCCCATCTGCGCACCAGTGTTGCCACCCGGGAAGTTCACCATGTTGTACTTGGCGTAGAACTCGCGCGTCAGCTTCAAGCCGTTGCCTTCAAACATCCAGGCCGTCATCTGACGCGAATTCAGTCCGAAGGGAATGGCACAACCCAGCGCAAAGGTGGGGTCCTTGCCGAAGAAGTAGTAGGGCGCGGTGTGCGCCATCTCGACCGTTGCTGCCTGCACCGCATCGACCACACCAAAAGCGGGCACGATTTCACCTGGCGCGGCGACGCTGATCTGGAACTTGCCACCGGACATCTGACCCACCAGCTTGGCAAAAACCTCGGCCGCGCCAAAAATGGTGTCGAGCGATTTCGGGAAGCTCGACGCCAGGCGCCAGCGGATGTTGGCCTGCGCGTGCACGATGGCTGGCGCAGCACCGGTGGCGAGAACGCCCGCCAGACCAGCACCGTGAACGAAGGAACGACGTTCCATGAATTTCTCCTGTCGGATCGGAAAGTGGATGAAGCCAGAGTGGCCAGAATGACCAGAAAGCGCGAAATTCTAGAAGTGAGCCGCATCCCAGCCACGACGGGTTTACCCGCTTGGTCTGTGGCCTTTGACACGGGTCAACATCACGCGATCAGGCTGTGGTCTCAACGCGCCGGCCACATGGCGGAAGACAGGGAAACCACCCACTGCCACGCCCGCCGCAGCGGGCCGTCAGCCGCCCGCCAATTTCAAGCCGGGCACCAAGACAGAGCCCACGGTCTTGCTGCCCTGCGTGTAGGCGTCGGCGCCGATCGCCGCGATGTCACGGAACATGGTCTTCAAGTTGCTAGCAATCGTCACCTCGTGCACCGGGTAGGCGATGTGGCCGTCTTCAACCCAGAAGCCGGCAGCACCGCGCGAATAGTCGCCCGTGACGTAGTTCACGCCCTGCCCCATCAGCTCGGTGACGAAGAGCCCGCGGCCCAGCTTGCGCAGCATCGCATCCAGGGTGTCGCCGGTCTGCGTGAGCCGGCTCGTCATCACCAGATTCTGCGAACCACCCGCATGGCCCGTGGTTTTCAGGCCGAGTTTGCGCGCCGAGTAGCTGGACAGAAAATAGCCTTGCAACACACCCGCCTTCACGACATTGCGAGCGCGTGTGCGCACACCTTCGTCGTCAAAAGCGGCGCTGCCCTTGCCCTTGGGCAGGTGCGGGTCTTCGTTGACATCCACATGCTTGGGCAGTACGGGCTTGCCCAGGCTGTCCAACAAAAAACTGCTCTTTCGGTACAGCGCACCGCCTGACGTGGCTTGCACCAGCGCCCCCAGCAGGCCTGCCGCCACCGTGCTTTCAAACAGCACCGTCACCTCGCCAGTGGGCACGCGGCGCGACTTCAGCCGCGCCAGCGCGCGTTCAGCAGCGTAGCGGCCCACGGCCTCGGGGCTGGCCAGGTCTGCGGCGTCGCGCATCGAGCTGTACCAGCCATCACGCTGCATGCCACGCCCTTTGCCGGCAATGGGTGACACCGAGATGTAGTGGCGTGAACTGGCGTAACCACCGCGGAACCCGCGTGTATTGCCGGCCCAGAAATGAGCCTGCTGGGCCGATACACCAGCACCTTCGGAATTGGTGATGCGTTTGTCGACACCCATCGCCGCGTCTTCACAGCGGCGCGCCAGTTCGGCCGCCGCGGCGGCATCGATGTTCCAGGGGTGGAACAGGTCCAGGTTGCGTGCCACTTCGTCGGCGGTGGCCAGGTCTTGCGCTTCAGGCAGGCCAGCCGCCGGGTCTTCAGCCGTGAAACGGGCAATGTCGTAAGCCGCCTGCACCGTCTGCCGCAGGGCTGCGTCAGAAAAATCGGACGTGCTGGCGTTGCCGCGGCGCTGCCCGATGTAGACGCTGACACCCAGGCTCTTGTCGCGGTTGCGTTCAACGTTTTCCAGCTCACCCTTGCGCACCGACACCGACAGGCCCATGCCTTCGGATACTTCGGCCCCAGCGTCGCTGGCGCCCAGTTGGTGCGCCATCGCCAGCGTGTCTTCCACCAACTGCTGGAACTGGGCCTGGCTGTGCGCAAAGCCTGCTACGTTGTGGTCGGTGTGGCTGGTGGGTGCGGTGCGGGAGACTGAACTCATGGATCGGCGGAACTGTGCAAGCGAAAGTGCGCACTTATGATACCGGTCCACCTTGCCAACCAGGACTGAGCCCACCGCATGGCCCGACGCGCAGCACCGCACCGCGGCATCGACGTTCACTACGGCCAGCCCCTGGCCTTCGACGAAGATGGCCTGCCCACCCGCCCCAGCAAGACGCGGCTGAAACAACAAGCGCAAGACTTGCAGACGCTGGGCGTGGCGGTGGCCGCCATGCCCGCCGACCGTCTGGCTGCGCTGGACATACCCGAACCGTTGCGAGAAGCCATTGCAGAGTTCAGACGCACCAAAAGCCACGAAGGCCGACGGCGCCAGATGCAGCTGGTGGGCAAGCTGATGCGCAGCGCCGATGAAACGCTGCTAAGGGAAACCGTGGCCGAGGCCAACTTGGGCAGCGCCCGCGAAACGCTGGCGCTGCACGAAACCGAACGCTGGCGCGCCGAACTGGTGGCCAGTGACGACGCGCTGACACGCTGGATGCAGGACCACCCTGACACCGACGCACAACAATTGCGCAGCCTGGTGCGTGCCGCGCGCCGGGACGCCGCCAAACCCGCGCTGCCCGGGCAGGACACCCGTCAGCCCAAGAGCTTTCGCGAGTTGTTCCAGTTCATCAAACCCAGCCTGATCAGCGCGCCATGAGCAACTTCGAGCTCGTTCGCATCGGCATCGTCTCCATCAGCGACCGCGCTTCCAGCGGCGTCTACCAAGACCAGGGTTTGCCGGCGCTGAAAGCCTGGTTGACACGCGCCTTGCGCAACCCCGTGCTGTGGCACGAACGGCTGATTCCTGACGAACAGCAGGGCATCAGCGCGGCACTGTGCGAACTGGCTGACGAGCAGCACTGTGACCTGGTGCTGACCACCGGCGGCACAGGCCCGGCGCCCCGCGACGTGACACCTGAAGCCACGCTGGCTGTGGCGCACAAGGTGATGCCGGGATTTGGTGAACAGATGCGGCAGATCAGTCTGGCTTTTGTGCCCACCGCCATCCTGTCGCGTCAGGTGGCGGTGGTGCGCGGCAAAACGCTGATCATCAACTTGCCCGGCCAACCGAAGTCGATCGCCGAAACGCTGCAGGGCCTGCCCCAGCAAACACCGCCCGTGCACGGCATTTTTGCTGCAGTACCCTACTGTGTGGACTTGATAGGCGGCGCCTACATCGAATGTGACGAAGCGGTGTGCAAGGCCTTTCGACCGAAAAGCGCCATCAGGCCAACCACCTGAACCCTGCCCTGCCCTGGGCGTACATCGCCTGTCGTTGCTTCGCCAGCCGCTACTTCACCAGCCGGTTCAGGCGTTCCGCATCAAAACACTCGGTGGTCTGCGCGTCTTCGGGCACGCAGTCACCGGCAGGCAGTTCACGCGCACGGGCGGACAGTTTTTCTACCGCTTGCCACAGCAGCGTGATCTGGTGTTCATGCCCCGAAGCGTTGTCGATCAGCCCCTTCATGGCCTGCGCCACCGGGTCGTCGCCCTGGGTCAGGCCGTAGGCTGAAAAACCCATCATGGCTGCAGCGGCTTCACGCGCCACTTCGGCTTCAGCCTGGATGATGCGTGCCGGGTTGCCCACCGCCGTGGCGCCGGGCGGCACCGGCTTGGTCACCACCGCACCCGAACCCACGCGGGCGTTGGCGCCCACCGTGAACCCGCCCAGCACCGCAGCGTTGGCGCCCACGATCACACCTTCGTCCAACGTGGGGTGACGCTTGGCGCCTTTGACCAACGACGTGCCGCCCAGCGTCACGCCCTGGTAGATGGTGCAGCCATCACCCACTTCGGCCATTTCACCGATCACCACACCCATGCCGTGGTCGATGAAGACGCGGCGGCCGATGGTGGCGCCGGGGTGGATCTCGATGCCGGTCAGAAAGCGACCCAGGTGCGACGTAAAACGCCCCAGCCAGTGCCAGCCGGCCAACCAGAAGCGGTGTGCCAGCCGGTGCAGCACCAGCGCGTGCAGGCCCGGGTAACAGGTCAGCACCTCCCAGGTCGACCGCGCGGCGGGGTCGCGCTCCAGGATGCAGGCAATGTCTTCTTGTAGGCGGCTGAACATGGTGAGTCTTTCGAGGGGTTGGCCAGTGTAGCCAGCCACGGTCAGTCTTGCTGCCAGCTCGGCCCCGCTGGATGCTCAGGCCGCGGGCCCGCTTCGGCCGCAGCACGTGCCATGCCGCGCA
>JANNMQ010000056.1:0-1511 GCA_031398045.1 Rubrivivax sp. | reverse complement strand
CCCGCCGAACAGCGGCAAGACCCATGCCGCCTTCGAACGCCTGAGCCAGGCGCTGGACGGCGCCTACCTGGCGCCGCTGCGGCTGCTGGCACTGGAAGGGCGCGACCGGCTGGCCGCGCGCGGCGTGCCTTGCTCGCTGCTGACGGGTGAAGAGAACGTGCCGGCGCCCGAGGCGCGCGTGGTCTCCAGCACCATCGAGATGGTCAACACACGGCAGGCCATCGACGTGGCGGTGATCGACGAAGCGCAGATGATCTTCGACAACTCGCGCGGCTGGGCCTGGACGCAGGCCGTGGTGGCGGTGCCGGCACAAGAAGTCATCATCATCTGCAGCAGTTATGCCGTGCCGGCGCTGCAAAACCTGCTGGGCCTGTGCGGTGAAGCCTGCGCCGTGCGCGAATTCACACGCATGCAACATGTGCAACTGCTGCCCGGCACGCTGCCGGTGCAGGCGCTGCAGCTGGGCGATGCGGTGGTGGCTTTCAGCCGCCGCGATGTGCTGACGCTGCGCGACAACATCGCCGCCAACGGCCACCCGGTGTCGGTGATCTACGGCGCGCTACCGCCCGAAGTGCGCAGACGCGAAGCCGAGCGTTTTGCCAGCGGCGAGAGCCACATTCTGGTGGCCACCGACGCCATCGGCATGGGCCTGAACCTGCCCATCAGGCGCGTGTTGTTCTCGACGCTGACCAAATATGACGGCGTGGCCGACCGCACGCTGGAGACCAGCGAAGTGCACCAGATTGCCGGCCGCGCCGGCCGCTACGGCATGCACGAAGAAGGTTTTGTGGGTGTGCTCGAAGAGGCTGAACCGGGTGCACCCAGAGTGCTGCAAGAACTGCTGGCCACAGCCCCCCGCGCGCCGCGCAACTTCAAAGCGCCAGTAGCCCCCAACGGCTGGCATGTGGACACCATTTCAGCGCGTTTGAACAAAAACAAACTGCGTGACGTGCTGGCCGTGTTCATGGAACAACTGAAGCTGGACGACGCGCACTTTGCCGTGGCCGAACTGGAGCAGATGCTGGCGCTGGCCGAACAGCTTGACGCCGTGGCCGGCAAGCTGACGCTGAAAGAACGCTTCACCTACGCGCAAGCGCCCGTGGACATGCGCACCGACACGCTGGTGCAAGACTACCTGGGCTGGGCTGGCAACCACGCAGTGACTGGCAAAGCCGGCCGCCCTGAATTTCTGGACCACGTGGACGGTCACAGCCGGCTCGAGCGCATGGAACAAGCGTTGCGCGGCTGCACGCTGTGGCTGTGGCTGGGCCTGCGTTTTCCGGGCGTGTATGGCCACGAAGAAACGGTCTACACGCTGCGCGGTGTGCTGAACGACGGCATCGAACGCCAGCTCAAGGGCAAGAGACCGCTGGCGCAGGCGCGGCGCGGTGGTGCGCGCGAGGGTGCGCCCGGGGGTGCGCCACGCGGCCAGGGCCGCGCCGGTGCCGCCCAGGCGAAAGCGGCGCGCCCCGTCGTGTGCCACGCAGGCGCTGACTTGCAAAACAACGCCC
>JANNMQ010000054.1:0-2118 GCA_031398045.1 Rubrivivax sp. | reverse complement strand
ATCACGCCGCGCCAGCAGGGTGAGATGCTGTTTGCGCTGCTGGGCCGGCCACCCCGTTTCAAGCACGTGCCGGTGCGGTTGCTGGACGGCATCATCGGTTTGTTGGGCGCGGCCGGCCGTGTCTGGCCTGCGCTGGCTGCGAAGGCCGAACTGGCGCGCATCGGTCGTTATTACGCCACTGAATCGATGCTGGTCCTGGACCCCGCAACCGGCCACTACAGCGCCGCAGCCACACCGTCTACCGGCAGCCAGACCCTGGCCGAACATTACGCAGCGCTGCTCAGCGGCCGCACCACGGCCGACCGTGGCGACCACGCGGTGTTTTAGCCCCGCGATGGCGCGGCGGCGTGTTGTGCTCACGTATCCTCTCCGCTGTTGAGCCGCCGGCACGGGCGGTACTGCCCACCTGGAGACACCCATGACCATCCAACGTCGCACCCTCTTGGCTGCCAGCAGCCTGGCCTTCCCCATGCTTTCCGATGCGCAAAGCAGCAACTGGCCGCGCCAGTCGGTGCGCTTTGTGGTGCCTTTTGCACCCGGCGGCACGAGCGAAATCGTGGCGCGTACCGTGGCCCACGAACTGACCAAACAGCTGGGCCAGACCGTGTATGTCGACAACAAGGGCGGCGGCGCCGGCATCCCGGCGATGAGCGATGTGGCCAAGTCCACGCCCGACGGCCACACCATCATCCTGGGCCATGTGGGTAGCTTGGCCGTCAACCCCTACATCTTCCCGAACCAGCCGTTCGACGTGAACAAGGACTTCATCCCCGTCACGCTGCTGGCCAAGGTGCCCAACCTGTTTGTCATCCACCCCGACGTGCCGGCGAAGGACTTCAAGGAATTTGTGGCCTACGCGAAGAAGAACCCCGGCAAGCTGAACTACGGCAGCGCCGGCAACGCCAGCGCCGGCCACCTGGCGATGGAATACCTGAAGCTGGTGACCGGCATGTTCATGGTTCACATTCCCTACCGCGGCACCGGCCCGCAGCTGACCGACCTGTTGGCCGGCCGCACGCAGGCCAGCAGTGCCGGCCTGCCGGCCATGCTGCCGCACATCAAGAGCGGCAAGTTGCGTGCCATTGCGGTGGGCACCGCCAAGCGCCTGTCACAGCTGCCCGATGTGCCCACGGTGGCCGAGATGGGTTACAAGGACTTCGAGACCTCGCAGTGGTACGGCATCCTGGCGCCAGCCGGCACACCGCGTGATGTGGTGAAGAAGCTGCAGGAAGAGTCGCTGAAGGCCTTGAAGAGCAACTCGGTCACCGAACGTTTCACGGCCGACGGCGCTGCCGGTGGCGGCGGCCCGCCTGAAGAATTTGCGGCCTACATCGCGCAGCAGCAGAAGATCTGGTCCGACATCGTGAAGCGGGCCAGCATCAAGCCTGACTGAGAGCCCCAGAGCGCCGATGGAACTCCGTCAAGCTTCGACGAACACTGTGCAGGGCTCGGCTGCAGATGCATGACCTCCTGGTCATTGGTGGCGGCAACGCCGCGCTGTGCGCCGCACTCACAGCACGTGAGGCAGGCGCCTCGGTGCTGCTGCTGGAAGCGGCGCCTTTCGAATGGCGCGGCGGCAACAGCATGCACACCCGCAACATCCGCTGCATGCACGATGCGCCGCAAGATGTGCTGACCGAGGCCTACCCCGAAGAAGAGTTCTGGCAGGACTTGCTGAAAGTGACCGGCGGCAAGACCACCGAATCGATGGCGCGCCGCGTCATCCGCGATTCACACCATGTGCGCGGCTGGATGCGGCGGCATGGGGTGCACTTTCAGCCGTCGCTGTCGGGCACGTTGCACCTGAGCCGCACCAACGCGTTTTTTATGGGCGGCGGCAAGGCGCTGGTCAACGCCTACTACCGCAGTGCGCAGGCACTCGGTATCGAGGTGCGATACGACGTTCCGGTGCAGCACATCGAGTTGCAAGGCGGGCGTTTCGTGGCGGTCCATACACAAGCGGGTGAACGCATCGAGGCGCGCAGTTGTGTGGTGGCCAGCGGCGGCTTCGAGAGCAACCGCGAGTGGCTGCGTGAAGCCTGGGGCCAGAACGAGCGTGGTGAATGGCCGGCCGACCAGTTCGCCATCCGCGGCACGCGCTTCAACCAGGGCGTGCTG
>JANNMQ010000034.1:0-2133 GCA_031398045.1 Rubrivivax sp. | reverse complement strand
CCGTCAAACCGAGCTTGTCGAACAAATCTTTGTAGTAAGCGCGGTAGCGCCCATAACCTTCCACATACACGTTGCCCATGGGGTTGAGCCACAGCTCGGTGGCATGGGCGGCCAAAACGTACTGGCGCTGGTCGTATTCAGTGGCCCAGGCGTAGACCGGCTTGCCCGCAGCCTTGAAACGTTCCAGCGCCTGCGCCACTTCGCGCAGTGCCGGCAAGCTGGCGTTGTTCAGGCCTTCGGGCAGCAGCAGCGCATGGGTGATCTTGCTGTCGGTGGCCGCAGCTTCCAGCACGGCCAACACGTCACGCAAGCGCATTTGTTCGGCGTCCACCCCGCTTGAAAGACCCAGCAGCTTTTCACGCACATTCAAGCCACTGGCTTGTTCCACCAACGCACCGCGCAGGTCCAGCACCAGCGCAGTTTTCTCCTGTAGCGCGGGGTGTGCCGGCTTCACCAGCCACCAGACGGCGGCCACCAGCAGGGCCAGCAGCAGCAGGTTCAGAACCGCGCGGCGCGTGGCGTCCAGCAGACACCAGCCGCGCTTGAACCATCGAAAGGGGGTGGAAGCCAGATTTGCGGACATGGAGTGACTTGGTGAGTGGCGGGGCAGTTGCGAGTGCGTTGAGCTTACCGAGCTGTGCTTACCTGTCGACATCACCCGCTTAAGCTTGACGGCTCTGCCGATAGGTAATACAGTTTATATTACATCTTGCAGCCCAGCTACCGCCATGACCGTCACCGTCAAACTCGACCCTTTGCTGGAAGAACAGCTGCGGCGCCGTGCCGCCGCCGGCGGCTGCACCACCAGCGAAGTTATCCGTTCCGCCTTGCAGGCCTACCTGGCGGCGCCCACCACAGAAGCGCAGCCTTCGGCCTACAGTCTGGGCGTCGAGCTTTTTGGCCGCTACCGCGGTGACGCCGGCCTGGCGCAAGACCGCAAGCAGCAGCTGGCCGATGCCTGGGCAGACAAACACCGCCAGCGCGGCGCGTGAAGCCTGCACCGCCTCTGCCTGTGTCGCAAGTTCGCGAGCCCTCGGCGCGTTACCTCAGCCACAGCGGCAACGTGCTGGTGGACAGCGGGCCGCTGATTGCCCTGTTCAATGGCGCCGACCACTGGCACGCGCGGGTGCTGGCCTGGTTGCAGGCCAACCCGGCCGTCGCGCTGTGCAGCACCTGGCCGGTGGCCACCGAGGTCTGCGCCTTGCTGGCGCGGCGCATCCACAACCGTTGTGCGCTGGACTTTCTGCGCTGGGCCCAACGCGGCGGCATCACGCTGCACGCGGCTGAAGAAGGCTCGCTGACCGACGTGCTGCGCATCAGCGAACGTTTTGCCAGTCTGCCGTTTGACCTGGCAGATGCCTCCATCGCAGAAGCTGCCGGCCGTTTGCGGCTGCGCCATGTGCTGTCCATCGACGCCGACTTCGATGTTTACCGCGACCGTTCAGGGCGGCCGCTGATCAACCTGCTGCGCGCGTAGGCATTCAATCCACTTGTGGCGACAACCTGGGTGCCGGCCCAGCGTCCCACGCGGGCTTGCGATACTTCCGCCCCATGCAAGCCATCCTCGCCGTCACGGCCCCTTTTTTCGCGCTGGTGCTGTGCGGCTATCTGGCTGGCAGGCGCCACCTGCTGCCCGAAAGCGCCATCCCGGGCTTGAACGTGTTTGTGCTGTACTTTGCGTTGCCGTGCATGCTGTTTCGTTTTGGTGCCAATACACCGCTGCTGGAACTGCTGAACCCCGCCGTGCTGGTGGTTTACCTGTTCAGTGCCTTGCTGATTGTGTTTTTCACCGTCATGGTGTCGCTGAACAAACGTGTGCGCCTGAAAGATGCGGCCTTTGGCGCGCTGGTGGCGGCCTTCCCCAACACCGGCTTCATGGGCGTGCCGTTGCTGGTGGCGCTGATGGGCCCATCGGCTGCGGGCCCGGTGATCTGCTCGATGCTGGCCGACCTGTTTATCACCAGCAGCCTGTGCATTGCGCTGGCGCAGGCCGCGGCGTCAAAAGACGGGCAGGCGCACGGCGCCAGCGGGGCCCGGGCGGCGGCCTGGCGCGCACTGAAGGGTGCTTTGTCCAACCCATTGCCGTGGTCGATTGCGCTCGGTGCGTTGATGTCGGTGGCGGGCTTTCAGTTG
>JANNMQ010000021.1:0-4620 GCA_031398045.1 Rubrivivax sp. | reverse complement strand
TCGTCAAAGAATACGTGTTCCGCATCGAAGAAGCGGTGATCGACACGCTGGCCGTGCTGGGCGTCACCGGGCACCGTGTGCGCAGCGCGCCCGGCATCTACGTGCGGCTGGCCGACCCGCAAGGCCACAGCCGGCTGCAGGCGCACAGCCTGGACCCCTTCCAGGGCCTGGGCAAGGTGGCGGCTTTGGGTATCAAGGTCAGCCGCCACTGCACCTATCACGGCGTGGCGCTGAACGTGGCCATGGACCTGGCGCCTTTTGAGCGCATCAACCCTTGTGGTTATGCCGGGCTGCAGACGGTGGACTTGCGCAGCCTAGGGGTAGAGGCAGGCTGGCAGGATACGGCAGCGCTGTTGGCTGAACACCTGCAGCGGCGGCTGTTGCCATAGCCGCCAGCGACGCAGCGGCCCTGCCCTTCAGGCCTGCCCCATGCGCACCAGGCGCCCGGGCCTGTGGCTGGTAATGTGCCCGTCTTGCTGCACACAGTGCCCGGCCACCCAGGTGCCCAGGTAGCCCTGCCCCTGCTGCAAAAAGCGCTTGCCGCCGGCCGGCATGTCGTGCACCAGCTTCGGCGTACCGACCGCCAAGCGCACGGGGTCGATGAGGTTGATGTCGGCGCGCAACCCAGGCTTGATGCCACCGCGGTCTGTCAGGCCCAGATACGCGGCATTGCGGCCGCTGAGCAGGTGCACCGCTTGCTGCAGGGTCAGTTTTTCGCCCGCACGGTCGCGCACCCAGTGCGTCAACATAAAGGTGCTGAAGCTGGCGTCGCACACCGTGCCCACATGCGCACCGGCGTCGCTGAGGGCGGCCAGCGCACGCGGGTGCTGCAGCATCTGGTGCACCACGTTCAGGTTGCCCTCGTTGTAGTTGAAGATGGGGAAGTAAACGAGGTTGTTACCATCATCTGCTGCAAAGTGGTCGTACAGTGCTTCCAGCGCGCTGCAGCCGCGCTGCCGGGCGCGCACCAGAAAACTGTGCATCACCGAGGGTTCGTAGTCGGGATTCGGTGACAGCGCAAACATGCGCCCCGCAATCTGCTCGATGCGCGCCAGCAAGATGTCCACCAGCGGTGGCACCGGTGTGCCGTCAACCGAGACGCTGTCGCTGCGTTCGGCCAGGATGCGAGCCTTGCGCGCCGGCTCGCGCAACGCCGCGGCGCGTGCGGCCAGCGGCAGGTGCGCCACTTCTTTGTAGCCGGGAAAGCCCATGAAGGGGTGGAAGCTGGCTTCCAGCCCGTTGATGACACCGATGCCGCGCGCCGCAGTCTGCAGGTACAGCGGCAACCCGTCAGCCACCGCAGCCTCTACCCGCGACTGGATGGCCTTCCATTGTTCGCCGCCAGGGTCGCGCTGCAGCCAGGTCATCGACAAGGGCCGCCCGCTGGCACGGGCCATGGTTTCGACCAAGTCAAACTCGGCGTCAAAACGTTCTGCGCCGCGCAGCAGGTCGAAGTCGCTCACCAGTTGCAGCACACCATGCTGCAAACCCTGGAAGGCCGATGCCAGGCCGGCCAGTTCGGCCGCGGTGGCTTCCGATGCCGGGGTTTCGTGGCCGCGCGCGGTGCGGTGGTTGTCAGTGCGGCCGGTTGAAAAACCTGCAGCGCCGGCGCGCAAGGCGCTGCGCAGCAAAACCTGCATGGCGGCGATGTCGGCTGCCGTGGCCGCCTGCTGGGCCACGGCGCGGCGGCCCATCACCGCCATGCGCAGCGGGTCGTGCGGCACCTGCACCAAATAGTCCAGGCTGTGCGGCAGGGCGTCCAGCACGTCCATGTACTGCTCAAAACTCTGCCAGTTGAACTTCACACCTTCGGCCAGCGCGGCGCCGGGGATGTCTTCCACACCTTCCATCAGCGCAATCAGCTCGGCCTCGCGACCGCGCACGTGGGGTGCAAAACCGACGCCGCAGTTGCCCATCAGCAGCGTGGTGATGCCATGGTGGATGCTGGGGCTGAAGGTCTGGTCCCAGGTGGCTTGGCCGTCGTAGTGGGTGTGGATGTCCACGAAGCCGGGTGTCAGCCACGCACCGTGGGCGGGGATGCGCTGGTGCGCAGTGGCGCTGATGCGGCCGGCGCGCGCCACCTCCACGATAAGCCCGCCCTGCACCGCCACGTCAGCGGTAAACGGCGCAGCGCCGCTGCCGTCCACCACCGTGGCGCCTTCAAACAGCGTGTCGATCATCGGTTCTCCTCCAGTGCAGCACCATCGCCAGGCCGCTGATGATGTGCCAGATGCCCCACAGGCTGGCGATGATCACCATGCCCAGATCGGCGTTGAACTGCACCGCAATGATGCCCAGCGCCAGACCCGAGTTCTGCATGCCGCCTTCAATCATGATGGCGCGTTGGTCGGCCTGAGCCACCCCAAAAGCACGGGCGCTGAGCCAGCCCAGCCACAGCCCGGCGGCGTTGTGCCGCACCACGCTCAACAGCGGCAGCAAAATCTGCACGTTCAGCAGCTGGCGCTCCTTCACCAGCCCCAATGCAATAAAGGCCAGCAGCGCCAGCAGGCTGAACTGCCCCAGCGGCTTTTTGATGCGCGCGGTGAGGCTGTAGTAACGGTGGCCCACAAACAGCCCCAGCGCCATCGGCACGGCCAGCAAGGCCAACAGGCTCCACCAGATGGCCGAGGCATTGATGTCCAGTTGTTTCAACCAGGCGGCTGTGGCCGGATTGGTCGACACCATCCAGGTGAAGTTCAATGGCGTCAGCAGCAACGCCATCACCGCAGCCACCGCCGAGATGCTGACGCTGAGCGCGGTGTTGCCGCGGCCCAAATGGGTGATCACATTCGACAGGCTGCCCCCCGGACAGCAGGCGACCAGAATCATCGCCGCTTCCACATTGGGCGGCAGGTTCAAAGCCAGCGTGGCCAGCCAGGTGGCCACCGGCAGCAAAACAAACTGCGGCACAAGCCCTGCCACCACCGCGCGCGGGTTTTGCGTTACGCGCTGGAAGTCAGCCAGCTTCAGTTCCAGCGCGACGCTGAAGACCATGGTGGCCAGCACCAGGCTGAGCACGATTTGTTGTGTGGTCATGGGCCGCAGGGTAGCTGCGGCGCGGGTGACACCAGACGAGGGTTTTCGCCTGCACGGCACAAAACCCGAAGCGTGGCTCAAACGCTGTGGCTGCGGGCCTTGTGCAGGGCGACGGGCGCAACAGCGGGGTGGCGCTGCACCAGCGCCTTTACCGCCGGCAGGCAGGAACCGCAATCGGTGCCACAGCGCAATTGCTGCTGCAGTTGCTGCAAACGCTCAGCAGCCGTGCCTGCGCACAATGGCAAGGCCTGCGTGATGCGCTGTTCGCTGACGTCATGACACGCACAAACCTGGGCCGAAGCGGCCGCCAGCAGTTGGGGGGGCTGCCTGCTTGCAGCCAGCAGCGCACGCCCGAACGCTGCAGCCGGCAAGCCTTGCTGCAACAGCGGCAGCACCCAGGCTACAGCCTGCACATCACCGGCCAGCACAAAGGCTTGCAAGTGGCCGCTGGTGTGCAGGCGCAGGGCACGATGCTGGCCGGTGCGGCCATCGGCATAACGCAGCACCGGGCCGGCATGGATCTGCAGCGCGGTTTCCACATCGGTCACCAGATCGGGTCGGGGCCCGGCACTGGCAGCACGGAACAGCAGCCCTGACTGTGCATCGGGCTCACGACCAAAAGGCACACAGCTGGCAAAGGCCAGGTGCGTAAACAGCGCGCGCAGCTGCTGGCGCGCGGCCTGTGCCTGGTTGGTCGGCAGCCACGCCGCAGCCACCAACTGCCAGGGCAGCTCGGCCTTGTCCAGGCGCACCGCTGCATGTTTCAGCTCGGGCTGGCCCGACTGCGGGCAGCTGGCGCTGCTGGTGAGTGCGTTGACACCGTCGCCCGCCAGTACTTCCGGGCCCCAGTGCATGGCGATGAAGGCCTGCGCCGGCGCCACGCCTTCATCAGCAGCCACGGGCAACACCAGTTCGCCGCGGCTGGACTTCACGCGCACCAGCTCACCTGCTGTCCAGTGGCGGCGTGCCAGCTCTTGCGGGTGCATCAACACCGCCGGTTCGGGGGTGTGTGCAAACAAGCGGCCCAGCGTGCCCGTGCGGCTCATGCCATGCCACTGGTCGCGCAGCCGGCCGGTGGTCAGCGACACCGGGTGGCGCGCGTCGCGCACGTCGGCAGTGGGGCGCCACGCGGGCGCGAGGAAGCGGGCGCGGCCGTCGGCGGTGGCGAAGTGGTGGTCGGTGTACAGGCGCGGCGTGGGTGCTGCAGCGCCGGCCGCCTGCGGCCACTGCTGCGGCTGCTCAAGCTGTGCGTAACTCAAGCCCGTGATGTCCAGGTCTTGGCCACGGGTGCTTTCGCGGTGTTCGTTCCACACCGCTTCGGCGTTGGGGTAGGGAAACAGGGTGCGGCCATCGGCGCGCCGTTGCGGATGTGTCACCGGCCACAGCGTTTCCAGCCGATGCGCCACATCCACGGCGATGCGCCAGTCGTCGCGTGCATCACCGGGCGCAGGC
Organism: Rubrivivax sp.; assembly: GCA_031398045.1. Lineage (GTDB taxonomy): Bacteria > Pseudomonadota > Gammaproteobacteria > Burkholderiales > Burkholderiaceae_C > Rubrivivax. Next base: position 132 of record JANNMQ010000021.1, on the reverse strand, counting down.
ACGGCGGCGCGCACACGGCTGATGCGGCGTTCGCTGTTGGTCACGGTGCCGCTCTTTTCGCCCCAGCTGGTGGCCGGCAGCACCACGTCAGCAAAGGGCGCGGTGGCCGTGTGTGCATAGGCCTCTTGCAGC
>JANNMQ010001142.1:0-1812 GCA_031398045.1 Rubrivivax sp. | reverse complement strand
GCCACCGCGGCGTGGTGGTCTTGGCTGCAGACACCACCAGCGACAGCACAGCCACGCTGCGGGCCCTGCAAGCGCTGCATGCCGCCGGGGTGCGCGGCGCACGTTTGAACTGCGTGTCACCGGTGGGCGAAGGGGGTGAGGTGGCGGCGCGTTATGCGCAACTGGCACCGCTGCTGGCGGCGCAGCGCTGGCACCTGCAGTGGTATGCGGTGGCCGAACAACTGGCGGGCATTGCCGCGCTGCACAAAGGCCCGGCTTCGAGCACGCCGGTGTGTGTGCTGGACCACCTGGCGGGCCTGCATGCGGGCCTGCCGCCGCAGCACCCGGCCTGGGCCGCGCTGCAAACGCTGGCCGATGGCGGCGCCTGGGTCAAGCTGTCGGGCTGGTACCGGTTGCAGGCGGTGCAGCCCTATGGCGGATTGACGCCGGTGGTGCAGCGCCTGGCTGCGCTGTTCGGCCCGCGCCTGGTTTGGGGCTCCGACTGGCCGCACACCTGGTTCGCGCCCGACGCCATGCCGGCCTACGCATCCACTTGGGCGCCCGTGGTCAGCGCATTGGGCGCGGCGCGCGCGGCGCAACTGCACGAAGCTGCGGCGTTGTTGTACCGCTGACGCCGATGAACTCCAAAAACGCGACGACGGCCGGCGGCGGCAGCTCCACCCGCTGGCTGTTCTGGACCCCCACACTCATCTGGGCCAGCACCTGGCACGTCATCCTCTACCAGCTGGCTGAAACCCCGGCGCTGGCGGGTGTGGCCTGGCGCTTTGCACTCGCAACGCTGCTGCTGGCCGGCTACGCCCGCTACAGCGGCCTTGCACTGGGCCTGCCGCTGCGGCTGCAGCCGCTGCTGCTGCTGACCGGCGCGCTGCAATACGGGCTGAACTACCTGTGTGTGTATCTGGCTGAGCAGCACATTCCTTCAGGCTTGGTGGCGGTGCTGTTTTCTTTGATGGTGTTCATCAACGCCTTCACGGGCGCGCTGTTTTTCAAGCGGCCGCTGGGCTGGCGCTTCATGCTCTGCGCGCTGGGCGGGGTGGTGGGCGTGGCCATCATCTTTTGGCCCGAAGTGGTGGCCACCGGTGCGCGGCCACAGGCCGGGTTGGGGCTGGCGCTGGGGCTGTTGGCGGTGGTCAGTGCCTGCACCGGCAACGTGCTGACGCTGAAGCTGACCGAACGCGGCCACGCGCTGGTGCCCATACTGGCCTGGTGCATGGGCTATGGCGCCTTCAGTCTGGTGCTGGCCGCCGGGGCAACGGGCAGCAGCCTGGCGCCCGGGCACAGCGCGGCCTGGTGGCTGTCGCTGCTGTACCTGGCGGCTTTTGGATCGGTGTTGGCCTTTTTGACCTACTTTCGCCTGGCGCAGCGGCAGGGCCCGGGGCGCGCCGCACTCACATCGGTGGTCATCCCCGTCATTGCGCTGGGCATCTCGACCGCGCTGGAAGGCTGGCAGCCGCATGCGGTGTCTTTGCTGGGCATGGTGTTGTGTCTGGGCTGCGTGTGGTGGGCCACGCGGCCGGTGGTGGCTGCTCGAGACCCATGCAGGGATTTGCGTCAAGGGCCCTGACTGCCCCACAGCTTTTCCGCCACGCTCACCGCACTCCGCTACCAGCTGTTGCGCAATTCCCGCAGCTTCACAAACACGGTCTTCGCATCAGGCTTGGCGGGCAACTCGGGAAATGCCTCACGCAGCTTGGCGATCAGGCTGGCGCTGCCCAGGCGCAAGAAGGTGTTGAATCGCTTTTCGTCACCCAGCGTGGTCACCGGCGCCAGCGCGGCGTCTTGCCCGTCCACCCTGGGCAGCCATTCGGCGGC
>JANNMQ010000413.1:0-4559 GCA_031398045.1 Rubrivivax sp. | reverse complement strand
ATGCCCTCGGGGTCGGGCATCAGTTCGGGGTCTTTGCACAGGCCGGCGATGAGGTCGGTACCAGCATTGGTGGTTAACAAAATCAGCGTGTTCTTGAAGTCGATGAAGCGGCCCTCGCCGTCTTCCATGAAACCCTTGTCGAAGACCTGGAAGAACATCTCGTGCACATCGGGGTGGGCTTTTTCAACCTCGTCCAGCAGCACCACGCTGTAGGGCTTGCGGCGCACCGCTTCGGTCAGCACACCACCTTCGCCGTAACCCACGTAGCCGGGCGGCGCACCCTTCAGTGTGCTGACGGTATGCGCTTCCTGGTATTCGCTCATGTTGATCGTTATCAGGTTCTGCTCACCGCCATACAGCGCCTCGGCCAGTGCCAATGCAGTTTCGGTTTTGCCCACGCCACTGGTGCCGGCCAGCATGAACACACCGATCGGCTTGCTGGGGTTGTCCAGCCCGGCGCGACTGGTCTGGATGCGTTTGGCGATCATCTCCATGGCATGGTCCTGGCCGATGACCCGCTGCGCCAGGTGTTCGGCCACTTTCAGGATGGTCTCGATTTCATTGCGGGCCATACGGCCCACCGGGATGCCGGTCCAGTCGCCCACCACCGCGGCCACCGCCTGGTAGTCCACCGTGGGCAGGATCAGCGGCGTTTCGCCTTGCAACGCAGCCAGTTTGTCTTGCACCACTTTCAGTTGCGCCAGGTCGGCCTGGCGCCGGGTTTCGGCTTCGGCTTCGGCTTCGGCCGCAGCCTTGCCTGCGGCATTGACTCCTTCTGCGGCTTCTTCAGCCGCTGCGGCTTCTAGGTTGCTGCCCGTGCCTTCCACCGGCTTGATGCCGGCGCGCAGCTTGGCACGCAGCGCCAGCAGCTCGTCCACCAGCGTCTTCTCTTCAGCCCAACGCGCGTCCAGCGCAGACAGGCGCGTGCGCTCGGCGGCCAGCATGTCGTTGGCTTCAGCCTCACGCTTGCCGATCTCGATACCAATGGCCTTCTCGCGGCCAATGATGCCGAGCTCGGTTTCCAGCGCCTCGATGCGCTTGCGGCAGTCGTCCACCTCGGCCGGCGTGGCGTGCAGGCTCACCGCCACCCGTGCGCAGGCGGTGTCAAGCAGGCTCACGCTCTTGTCGGGCAGCTGGCGCGCCGGGATGTAGCGGTGGCTCAGCTTCACCGCGGCTTCCAGCGCTTCGTCCAGGATCTGCACCTGGTGGTGTTTTTCCATCGTGCTGGCCACGCCGCGCATCATCAAGATGGCCTTCGGCTCGTCGGGCTCGTCGACCTGCACGGTCTGGAAGCGGCGCGTCAATGCCGGGTCCTTCTCGATGTGCTTTTTGTACTCGGCAAAGGTGGTGGCGCCAATCGTGCGCAGCGTGCCGCGTGCCAGTGCCGGCTTCAGCAGGTTGGCCGCGTCGCCGGTGCCGGCAGCACCACCGGCGCCCACCAGCGTGTGCGTTTCGTCGATGAACAGGATGATGGGTTTGGCGCTGGCCTGCACCTCGTCGATGACGCTGCGCAGCCGCTGCTCAAATTCACCCTTCATGCTGGCGCCGGCCTGCAGCAGGCCGACGTCCAGCGAGCGCAGCTCTACTTCTTTCAACGAGGGCGGCACGTCGCCACGCGCGATGCGTTGTGCAAAACCTTCCACCACGGCGGTCTTGCCGACGCCGGCTTCACCGACCAAGATGGGGTTGTTTTGGCGCCGCCGCATCAGGATGTCCACCACCTGGCGGATCTCGTCGTCGCGGCCGACGATGGGGTCCATCTTGCCGTCGCGTGCCTGCGCCGTCAGGTCAACCGTGAACTTCTTCAACGCTTCTTGTTTGCCCATCGCCGCGGGCGCCATGGCGCCGCTGGCTTCACCGGGTGCGGCGCCGCTGCTCATGCCGCTGCCGTCGCTGGCGCCCTGCCCGTCTTCGGGGCTGCCAGTCAACACCTTGGCCAGGTTGTCCGACAACTCATCAACCTTGATGCGGTCGAACTGGCGGCTGATGGCCAACAGATGGCCGCGCAGGTTCTTCGTCTTCAGCATGCCCACCAGCACGTAGCCGGTGCGCACGCTGCTGTCGCCATAGAGCAGCGTGCCGTAGACCCAGCCGCGTTCGATAGCGTCGGGAATGGTGTCAGAAATGTCGCTGATGCTGGTGGCGCCGCGTGGCAGGCGGTCGAGTGCGGCGGTCAGGTCCTTCGCCAGCACCGACATGTCAAGCTGGTAATGTTTGATGACACGGTGCCAGTCAGAGTCAGCGCTTTGCAGAATCTGCGACAGCCAGTGCTCCAGTTCCACATACGGGTTGCCGCGCAGCTTGCAAAACACGGTGGCGCCTTCAACCGCCTTGTAGGCCGCCGTATTGAGCTTGCCGAACAATGAAACACGGTTGATCTCTGCCATCTGGTTTCCTTCAATCAATGGGGTGCGGGCGCGCTGGCGGGGCCAGGCCCGACTGCTGCCCGCGGGTACAAGTTCAATCGCGGCCGGGCGCCACCACGGGGCGCACCCAACCAGGTGTTCCAGCCCAGACGCGACTGGCGGCCCAGGTGGCAGTCTGGCCGCGCATCGTGTTGCAGTTCCAGCTGCAAAGCCCAGCCCAGCTCAAGGCCCACGTAGTGCTGCACCAGCGCTTGCAAGGCAGGCAGGGCCGACCCGCTGGGCAGCAGCGACGCAAAGTCCTTGGCGTTCAGCGGGCCCAGATGCACGGTGAAGTGGTGTTGACGGTCAAACACCGAACTGCCGAGCACGGCGCTGATGCCGAGCTGCGCTGAAGACGTGCGCCGGCGCGCACCCACGCGGCCAATGCGGCTGCGCTCTTGCGGCTGCAGGCGCATCCAGCGGCCCACAAAAGATTCCACCCGCGCCGGCACACGCAGAAAACCAGCCACCAGCGCCTGCAGGCCGTCGGCATTGCGCACCTGGCGCGACAGGATGCCGGCAAAAAACAGCTTGGCATGGTCAGGCGCTGCGTCGCGCGCACGCCAGTCGGCGCCGCCGCTGCCAAAAAACGAACCCACGTAGTCGGCGTAGCGGTCGTCTTCGGGCCGGTCCAGGCTGACGACGGGCTGTGCCTGCGCCCACGCGCGGTAAAACAACAGCAACAAACGGTGGTGGAACAGGTCGGCAAAGGCCTGGAAGGTTTCATCACCTTTGTGCAGGCTGCGTTCCAATGCGTAGGTGGTCAGGTGCAAGGGCAGTGGACCATTGGGCCCAAAAAGGCCAAAAAACTGCACTTCCATGCGCGTGACCCCACCGGCCACCTGCGGCACCACCGCGTGCAGGCTGGACGCCGCAAAGGCCATGCTGGCGCGCTGCGCCAGACGCACAGGTTCATCGGCCGGGCGTCGTGCGGTGCCCAGCCGCGGCAGGCCCGCATGGTGGGCTTCCAGCACGCGCAAGGCGTGGAAGAAATCCCAACGCCAGGGCTCGAGCGCCATCGCAGCGGCAGGGTGTGGCGCTGTGGCGCGCGGTGGCAGCAACGGCGTTTGCGCCTGGGGCTGCTGCCTGTTCACAGCATGGGCCGGGCGCCGCTGCGCGGCACGCCGGTCAGGATGTCGCCCCGCGCGGCCGAGTGCAGGCGCAACTGCGTAAAGCCGTTGATCGACACATGCCGCGACACAAAACGTTCCAGCACGCTGCCCAGCAGGTAGGCGCTGCCGCCTTCAAAAGCCAGGTCGTCAACCTCAACATCGACGGCCACACCGCGCCCGAAGGTGATGGGCCCGGGCATCGGCAGCCGGCGCACCACCGCGCTCATGCGCACCGAGCGCACGCCGTCCACTTGGCGCTGCGCAGCGGCGTCGCCGCTGGCCGCGTACAGCCGCAAGATCTGCCGCAGGGCCGCCGCACCGTGTTCGGCGTCAGTGTCTAGCAGCGACAAATGGTTCAACGACAGCTGGTTGATCAGCTTCCAGGCCACATTGCCCTCGCGCAGCGCCGACAAAGGCCGTGACGGGCCCCGCACCACTTTCACTTCACGCAGCGGCGCAGGCGCGTTCAACTTCAGGTCACCGCCTGCCTGGCCGGTGGGCATCAGGATGGGCAGGTCGCGGTTGGTGCACAGCGCACGCACGCCCAGCTGCCGCAGGTCGGCGCTGAAAGGGGCTTCCTGCGCGTCCACCACCGACACATAGACCTCGGTACCCAGGTACGACGAACGCGGCCCTTCACGCTGCTGGATGCTGGACAGGAGACGGGGTTCACGCTGCACCGTGTAATAGGCCGCATGGCTGCTGGCTTCGGTGTGAAAGGCACTGTAGAAAGGCATGAACTGCCATTCACTGCCCACACCCACGCCGTAGCCTTGCACGTTGAGTACCGAATGCACTTCAAAGTCTTGCGGCCGCGTGCGGTCGGGCACCACGTGATAGTCAACGGTCTCGGGGCCGACGTGGATGCGGTCGCAGCGACGCTCCACCAGGTTGATGGCCGGCACGCAGTTCAGGGCCAGGCACTGGGCGTCCACCGCCTGTTGCAGCGCGGGGTCTGCACGGTTGAAGAGCATCAGCTCTTCAAGCTCGGTGCCGCCCAGTTTGCGCAGTGCATCACCCAGGTCCTGAAGCTCAAAAAACA
>JANNMQ010001123.1:0-4830 GCA_031398045.1 Rubrivivax sp. | reverse complement strand
AGAAGAACTCGGCGCCGGTCTCCCCCCGCGCGATCTCTTCCGCCCGGAGCGCTGCCCGCGGCAACTCGATCATGGTGCCGATCTGGTAGTCGAGTTTGGCGCCCGACGCGGTTTCGACCTTGGCCGCTGTCCGCCGGATGACGTCGGCGAGCAGGTCGTACTCTGTCCGCCAGGCAACCAGCGGGATCATGACTTCAGGTATTACGGGTCTGCCCGTTTTCCGGCCGGCCTCGATCGCCGCCTCGAAGATAGCTTGGGCCTGCATCTCGGTGATCTCGGGGTAGCGCACCGCCAGCCGGCAGCCGCGAAACCCCAGCATCGGGTTGACCTCGTGCAGCTCGGCCATGCGGACCCTGAGCTTTTCCAAGGGCACACCGAGTTCGGCGGCGACCGCTGTCGCCTCTTTCTCCTCGTGGGGAAGGAATTCGTGCAGTGGCGGATCGAGCAGCCGGATGGTCACCGGCAAACCCGCCATGATCTCGAAGATCTCGGTGAAGTCGGCGCGCTGCATCGGTAATATCTTCGCCAGCGCCTTGCGCCGGCCCGCCTCGTCGTCGGCCAGGATCATCTCGCGCACCGCGTTGATGCGCTCGCCTTCGAAGAACATGTGTTCGGTGCGGCACAAGCCGATGCCGGTGGCGCCGAAGTTGCGCGCCACCACGGCCTCTTCGGGGGTGTCGGCATTGGTGCGCACCTCCAGCCGCTTGTAGCGGTCGGCCAGCGCCATCAGCGCACCGAAGTCGCCACTCAATTCAGCGTCCTTGGTCGCCACCTGGCCGGCAAAGACTTCACCGGTGGAGCCGTTCAGCGAGATCCAGTCGCCTTCGGCAAAGACCTGCTCGCCGATGCTCATCAAACGCGCCTTGGGGTCGACGTGCACCGCACCGGCGCCCGAGACGCAGCACTTGCCCATGCCACGCGCCACCACCGCCGCGTGTGAGGTCATGCCGCCGCGCGCGGTGAGGATGCCCTTGGCCACGCTCATGCCGCGCAGGTCTTCGGGCGATGTCTCCTGGCGCACCAGGATCACCGCCTTGCCCTGCTGGGCCCACGCCTCGGCTTCGTCGGCGAAAAACACCACCTGCCCGGTGGCAGCGCCGGGCGAAGCCGGCAGGCCACGTGCGATGACGGTGCCTTCTTTCAAGGCCCGCGGGTCGAAGATCGGGTGCAGCAGGTCGTTCAGCCGGTCGGGGCACCACACGCAGCAGCGCGGTCTTCTCGTCGATCATGCCCTGCTGCAGCATCTCCATCGCGATGCGCACCATCGCCGCACCGGTGCGCTTGCCGTTGCGCGTTTGCAGCATCCACAGCTTGCCTTGCTGGATCGTGAACTCCATGTCCTGCATGTCCTTGAAGTGGTTCTCCAGCGTCGTCTCGGCGTGCAGCAACTGGCGGTAGAGGTCGGGCATCAGCTCTTCCAGCGACGGGTACTGGCTGCGCCGCTCGTCCTCGCTCACCAACGCCAGCTGCGCCCAGCGCTGCGAGCCCAGCAGCGACACCTGCTGCGGCGTGCGGATGCCGGCCACCACGTCTTCACCCTGCGCGTTGACCAGGAACTCGCCATTGAACAGGTCTTCGCCAGTGCCCGCGTCGCGCGAGAAGGCCACACCGGTGGCACTGCTGTCGCCCAGGTTGCCGAACACCATGGCCTGCACGTTGACTGCGGTGCCCCAGGACTGCGGGATCTCGTTGAGTTCGCGGTAGACACGCGCACGGTCGTTGTTCCAGCTCTCGAACACGGCCACCACGGCGCCCCACAGCTGTTGCCAGGGGTCGGTGGGAAAGTCGCGGCCGATGCGCGCGCGGATCAGGCCCTTGAAACGCGTCACCAGTTCTTTCAATTCGACCGTTTCAAGCTCGGTGTCGAGCTGCACGCCCTTCTTGTCCTTGACCATGTCGATGATGACTTCAAAGGGGTCGTGGTCTTCTTTGGACACCGGCTTCAGCCCCATCACCACGTCGCCATACATCTGCACGAAGCGGCGGTACGAGTCCCAGGCGAAACGCTCGTTGCCGGCCTTGGCGGCCAAGCCCAGCACGGCCTCGTCGTTCAGGCCCAGGTTCAGGATGGTGTCCATCATGCCGGGCATCGACGCACGTGCGCCCGAGCGCACCGACAGCAGCAGCGGGTCGGCCGCATCGCCGAACTTCTTGCCCATCTCGGTCTCGACATAGGCCACCCCGGCCAGCACCTCGGCCTCGATCAGCTTCAGCGCCGCTGCTTTGCCACGTTCGGTGAACACCGTGCAGGCCTCGGTGCTGATCGTGAAGCCCGAGGGCACGGTGATGCCCAGGCGGCACATCTCGGCCAGGTTCGCACCTTTGCCGCCAAGCAGGTTTTTCATCGATGCCGCACCTTCGGTGCGCTGGCTGCCAAAGCGGTAGACATAGCGGGTGGGTGTGCTCACGGAATGGCTCGCAGGAACTTGAGGGTTGGTGCCTGAAATCTGGATTCGGGCGATACCGACTGTGCCCAGCAGCAAGGCAGCCAAGCCTGATCCAGATCAAGTGGCCAGCGGCCAGCCTGCTTAGAGTCGCCCTGCTGCTCAGCGGTGGCACAGGGCGTGCAGCGCTTTGCTAACACAACGACCACACCGAGGTGCGTCGCAACAACCGGGGTTCTGGGTGGGGGAAGTGGGTTTGGATGGACATCGGTTAAAGCGCGGGCTTGATCTGCCACTGGCGGGAGAGCCGGAACAGGTGGTGCACAACGCGCGGGCCGCCACGCGCGTGGCCGTGCTGGGCGATGACGTGGTCGGCCTGAAGCCCACCTTCCACGTCGCCCCGGGCGACCTCGTGCGCCGTGGCCAGTTGCTGTTCGAAGACAAATCCACTCCCGGCGTGCGCTATACCGCACCCGCGGCCGGCACTGTGCAGGCCATCCACCGCGGTGAGCGGCGCGCTTTCCAGTCGCTGGTGATCGAAGTCGGCAACGAAGACAGGCCCGACGCTCAACTGACTTTCGGCAGCTACAGCGGTGACGCGCCTGAAGCGCTGGACGCCTACGCGGTGCAGGCGCTGCTGCTCGAGTCGGGGTTATGGACCGCCTTGCGCACCAGGCCCTACTCGCGCGTGCCCGCACCCGATAGCAGCCCCCACGCGCTGTTCATCACCGCCATCGATACACGCCCGCATTCAGCGGCCGAAGCCGTGGTGCTGACTGGGCGCGAAGCCGACTTCATAGCCGGCGTCACAGCGCTGTCACGCCTGTGCAGCGGCACCACCTACGTGTGTGTGCCGCAGGGCCTGGCGCTGCAATTGCCGCCGCTGCCACGGGTGCGCACCGAGGTTTTCGAAGGCCCGCACCCGGCGGGCAACGTCGGCACCCACATCCACCTGCTCTGCCCGGTGGACCTTACGCGCACGGTCTGGCACATCAACTACCAGGACGTGATGGCCGTCGGTCTCCTGTTCCTCACCGGACGGCTCGACGTCTCGCGCGTCATATCGCTGGCCGGCCCCAGCGTGCTGCGCCCGCGCCTGCTGCGCACCCGGCTGGGCGCCAGCATCGACGCCTTGGCGCAGGGCGAGATTGCACCCGGTGTGCAGCGGCTGGTCTCGGGTTCGGTGCTGGACGGGCGCACCGCCCAGGGCGAGGTGCACGGCTACTTGGGCCGCTACCACCAGCAGGTCACCGCGCTGGCCGAAGCGGTGGAACGTGAGCTCTTCGGCTGGATCATGCCCGGCTTCGACAAGTTCTCACTCTGGGGCGTGGTGGCCGGGGCTTTCACCGGCAAACGCCTGGCGCTGAACACCACCACCAATGGCGGTGGCCGCGCGATGGTGCCGATAGGCTCTTTCGAACGTGTGATGCCGCTGGACCTGATGCCCACCTTCTTGCTGCGTGCGCTGCTGATGCACAACGATGAACGCGCCGAGGCGCTGGGTGCGCTGGAGCTGGACGAAGAAGACCTGGCGTTGTGCACCTTCGTGTGCCCGGGCAAGGCCGAGTACGGGCCGCTGCTGCGCGCCGCGCTCACACGCATCCAGAAAGAGGCCGCCTGATGAGCCTGCTGCGCCGCCTGCTCGACCGCGTGGGCAAGCCTTTCCATCCCGGGGGCAAGCTGCAACGTTTCTACCCGCTGTACGAAGCGGCCGACACCTTCTTCTACTCACCCGCCAAGACCGCGACCACCGGCGCCCATGTGCGCGACGCGATGGACTTGAAGCGCATGATGATCATCGTTGTCATCGCTGCTTTTCCGTGTGTGTTCATGGCGATGTTCAACACCGGGTTGCAAGCCAACCTGGCGCTCGACCCGGCCAAAGTGGCGCTGCTGACGGGCTGGCGGCACGATGTCATCGCGCTGCTGGGCGTGGGCTATTCGCCGCAGAGCTTCACCGCCAACATCGTGCACGGCTCACTGTATTTCTGGCCGCTGTACATCGTGACGATGGTCGTCGGCCTGGGTATCGAGGTGGCCTTTGCCGTCATCCGCAAGATGGAGGTCAACGAAGGTTTCTTCGTCACCGGCATCCTGTTCCCGCTGATCTGCCCGCCGGAAACCCCGCTCTGGCAAGCCGCACTGGCGGTGGCTTTTGCCGTCGTGCTGGCCAAGGAAGTGTTTGGCGGCACGGGCATGAACTTCATCAACCCGGCGCTGGCAGCGCGGGCCTTCCTGTTCTTCGCCTATCCGTCAGCCATCTCGGGCGACAAGGTCTGGACGGCAGTGCCCCCAGCGGCGGCCGTCGACGGCTTCTCGGGCGCCACGGTGCTGACGCAACTGCGCCACCTGGAGGCCCCGGCCACCTACCAGGACCTGCCCTGGATGATGGCCTTTGGCGGCTTCGAGCCTGGCAGCATGGGCGAAACCTCGGCGCTGGCCTGCC
>JANNMQ010001122.1:0-2083 GCA_031398045.1 Rubrivivax sp. | reverse complement strand
CATCACCAGCGAAGGCAGCAACAAGGGTGCCGATCTGGGCGGCATCGCTGGTGCCGACGCCCACTGCCAGAAGCTGGCTGCCGCGGCCGGGGCAGGCGCCAGAACCTGGCGCGCCTATCTCAGCGCGCCCGGCACCTTCCCTTCACCAACCAACTCTGCGGGTGTGCCTTATACGATTGCTCGCGACCGCATCGGCGCCGGAACCTGGTACAACGCCAAGGGTGAGCTGATTGCCAGCAACGTGGCGCTGTTGCACACCGACAACCGCATCAGCAAAACCACCGCGCTGGACGAAAAAGGTGTGGTTGTCAAAGGTCGGGGTGACACACCGAACCAACACGACATCCTGACCGGTTCACGCGCCGACGGCACGGCCTTTGCACCGCAGACCGACACCACGTGCAAGGCCTGGACCAGCAGCACCGACGGTTCCGCCATCGTGGGCCATCACGACCTGATGGGCCCTTTGCCTGAGGCCTGGGCCAAGTCCTGGAACTTCTCGCACCAGTCGGCCGGCTGCAGCCAGGAAGCACTGGTGCGCACCGGGGGCTCGGGGCGTTTCTACTGCTTTGCGGCCAACTAAAAGCCTGAGCGCCAGCGCTTGATTCGGGTGGGCCCGGCGCAGCCCAGGCGTCGAACTGGCCGGTAAGCACCCCACTTTTGCAGCCCCGCCACGGGGCCCTGCTGCCTAGCATGCTGGATATCTGCATCCACATCGGGAGCCGGATGGACTCTGCCTTCGCCCACGTGGCTCCTGCCACGTTTACGGCTGCTGCGCCGCCCACGTCAAGTGCGCCTGCCGCATCAGAACAAAAGCCTGGCCCCGACCTGCCGGGCTGGCTGGCTGCTGCACGCGCCGGACGCTTGAGTGCACCCGATGTGATGGACCTTTCACAAAGCCTGCAGGCGGCCGGCAACCTGGGCGGCGCCGCGGCGCTGTACGAAGCCTGGATCGAACACAACGAATCGCCGCTGCTCCATGTGGCCTGCTTCAACTGGGGCACCGTGCTGTCGGCCGCTGACAGGCCGCAGGAAGCCGAAGCGGCCTACCGCCGCGCGCTGGCCCACAGCCCTGGTTTTGCGCCTGCCAGCCTGAACCTGGGCCATTTGCTGGAACGTCAGGGCCAGGGCGATGCTGCGCTGGCGATCTGGAAAACCGTCTATGAAGCGCAGCCCACGCCCAGCCTGGAACACCGACTGCACGCGCTGAACAACAGCGCGCGCCTGTCGGAACAGCTGCGCCGCTACCCCGAAAGCGAAGCCCTGATGCGCGCCAGCCTGCAGCTGAAGGCGGCGCAGGGCGACGTGATTCAGCATTACGTGCACATCCGCCAAAAGCAGTGCGCCTGGCCGCACGACCTGGCGGTGGGCGAAGTCACGCCGAACCAGTTCCTCACCGGCACTTCACTGCTGGCGATGATGGGCCTGAGCGATGACCCGGCGCTGCAACTGCTGTCGGCGCAGCGCTTCGTGAATGACAAAGTACCCAAACCGCCGGCGGTGCCGCTGTTTGAACGGCTGGCACCGACCACCGGCCCCCGCACCGGGCGCGTCAAGGTGGCCTACCTGTCGGGCGACCTGCACATGCACGCGGTGGGGTTGTTAACACCTGAACTGTTTGAACTGCACGACCGCAGCCGCTTTGAGGTCTGGGCTTTTGACTGGACACCCGACAACGCATCGCCGGTGTTCCACAAACAGCGCCAGCGCCTCTTGCAAGCCATCGACCAGCACGTGCGCCTGGGTGGTGTGGACGACCACACGGCGGCGCAGCTGATTGCGCAGGCTGGCATCGACGTGCTGGTGGACCTGCAGGGCCTGACCAGCGGCGCACGGCCGGGCATCCTGGTGCAGCGCCCGGCGCCGGTGCAGGTCAGTTACTTGGGTTTGCCGGGCACCAGTGCCGTGCCGGGGGTTGAATGGATGCTGGCCGACCGTTTTGTGATGCCGCCGGCGCTGCTGCCCTACTGCACCGAAAAGCCGATCTACCTGCCCAACTGCTACCAGGTCAGTGACCGCAAACGCGATGTCGCCGCGAAGCCTGAGCGTGCCACCTACAAGTTGCCCGAAGACGCGTTTGTCT
>JANNMQ010001016.1:0-5792 GCA_031398045.1 Rubrivivax sp. | reverse complement strand
CAATGCCGCCAAGGGCGACGGCAATTCGATGATGGTGATGGGTGCCGTGATGCTGAGCGGCATCATCACCGGCAAGCCCCCCGTCACGGTCACGCAGTGCACGCCGCTGGCGCGCCTGACGAGCGAATACAACGTCTTTGTGGTGCCGGCCAATTCGCCGCTGCAGAGCATGAAAGACGTGGTCGAGCAGATGAAAAAAGACATCGGCAGCGTGAAGTGGGGTGGCGGTTCGCGTGGCGCAACCGAACACATTGCGGCATCCATGCTGGCGCGTGAGGTGGGGCTGGATGCAGCCAAGGTGAACTACGTGCCTTTTCGCGGCGGCGGTGAGGCCACAGCGGCCATCCTGGGCGGTAACGTCACGGTGGGCGGCAGCGGCTACAGCGAATTTCAGCAGTACATCGAAAGCGGCAAGATGCGCGCCATCGCGGTGACCTCGGGCACGCGCCTCAAGGGCATCAACATCCCGACCATGAAAGAACAGGGCTTCAACGTGGAAATCGGCAACTGGCGCGGTGTCTACGGCGCCCCTGGCATCACGCCCGAGCAGCGCAAGGCATTGACTGACATGGTGGTCAAGGCCACCAAGTCCAAGGCCTGGGCCGAATCGCTGGAGAAAAACAACTGGACACCAGCGCTGCAGACCGGCAAGGAATTTGAAGACTTTGTGGACCGCGAATTTGCCAGCTTGCGGGCCACGATGGTGAAGGCGGGCATGATCTGAGCGGCCTGCGCCAGCCCGGCCGCCCAGCGGCTGCGGCGCTGTGATGCAGGTGGGGGCTTTGTGGCCCCCACATTGTTTTCGCGCAGCTTTGATCTGGACGTTGTCGCGCCGGCAGGGATCACCGAGACTGGCGGCAAGCGCAGATGCACACAAGTACACAACAGGAGACCAAGCCATGAGCCAAAGACCATCCGCCTTGGCTGCACAGCGCGCTATCGGAGGCGGTGCCCTCGTGCTGAGCCTGCTGATGGCGTGGGGCGCCACCGGCATATCGTCGGTCGCGGGTTATGCCGGTGTGGGGCCGAACTTCTTGCCCTGGGTGGTGGCGCTGGTGCTGATGCTGTGTGGTTTGCTGCTGCTGTGGCAGGCGCGCGGCCAGGGCTGGCAGATGGACGAGCCATCGGGTGCTGCCACGGGTGACTGGACGGCTTTGGTCTGGGTAGCGGCCGGCGTGGCGGCCAATGCGGCCCTGCTGACGACGCTGGGCTTCATCTTGAGCTGCACGCTGTGTTTCATGTTGGCGGTGCGTGGCTTGCGCAGTTCTGAAGGCAAAGGGCATGGCGGTGTGCGCGGCCTGCTGATGGATTTTGTCACCGGTATGCTGATCGCCGCGCCCGCCTACTGGCTGTTCACCAAGGCCCTGGGCATCAATTTGCCGGGACTCACCGGCACCGGTTGGTTGTAGGCCGCGGCCGCAGATTGCAAGGAACAGCGCCATGGACATCTGGAACAACCTGCTGCAGGGATTTGCCACCGCAGGCACACCCATCAACCTGATGTGGGCCTTCATCGGCTGCGTCATCGGCACGGCCATTGGTGTGTTGCCCGGGCTGGGCCCTGCTGTCACGGTGGCCATGTTGCTGCCCATCACCGCGCAGGTGGAACCCACCGCCAGCATGATCTTTTTTGCCGGCATCTACTACGGCGCGATGTATGGCGGCAGCACCACGTCAATCCTGCTGAACACGCCGGGCGAAACCGGCACCATGGTGACCGCGCTGGAGGGCTTCAAGATGGCCAAGAGCGGCCGCGCTGGCGCGGCACTGGCCACTTCAGCCATCGGCTCATTTGTGGCCGGCACCATTGCCACTGTGCTGGTGACTTTGTTTGCGCCCTTTGTGGCCGAATTTGCCGTCAAGCTGGGGCCGCCCGAGTACTTCATGCTGATGCTGCTGGCCTTCACCACCGTCAGCGCGGTGCTGGGGCAAAGCACGCTGCGCGGCGTGACGGCGCTGTTCATTGGCCTGGCCATCGGTTTGGTGGGGCTGGACCAGATAACGGCGCAAGTGCGCTACACCGCGGGTGTGCCTGAATTCATGGACGGCATCGAGGTGGTGTTGGTGGCCGTGGGCCTGTTTGCGGTGGGTGAATGCCTGTACACCGCGCTCTACGAAGGCAAGAGCAAACAGCAGCTGAACACCATGGGTTCGGTGCACATGACCAAACAGGAATGGCGCCGTTCCTGGCCGGCCTGGCTGCGTGGCACCGCGCTGGGGTTTCCTTTTGGCACCATCCCTGCGGGCGGCTCTGAAATTCCCACCTTTCTGAGCTACGGCATTGAGCGCAAGCTGTCCAAACACCCTGAAGAATTTGGCACCACCGGTGCCATTGAAGGGGTGGCTGGGCCCGAGGCGGCCAACAACTCGGCCGTCACCGCCACGCTGGTACCGCTGCTGACGCTGGGCATCCCCACCAGCGTGACGGCCGCCATCTTGCTCAGCGCGCTGCAAAACTACGGCATCAACGCCGGGCCGCAGTTGTTTCAAACCAGCAGCACGCTGGTGTGGGCACTGATCGCCAGCCTGTACATTGGCAACGTGATGTTGCTGGTGTTGAACCTGCCGCTGGTGGGCATGTGGGTGAAGCTGCTGAAAATCCCGCGCCCGCAGCTGTATGCCGGCATCCTGATCTTTGCCACCATCGGCGTCTATGGCATGCGCCAGAGCAGTTTTGACCTCTTTCTGATGCTGGGCATAGGCCTGGTGGGGGTGCTGATGCGGCGTTATGACTTCCCCACCGCACCGGTCATCGTGGGCATGATCCTGGGCCCACTGGCCGAAGCTCAGATGCGCAACGCGCTGAGCATTGGTGAAGGGCGCTGGGGTGTGTTCATTGAGCGGCCGATGTCGGCTGCGTTGTTATTCGTGGTGGTGGCTGCGCTGGTGGTGCCTGCGTTGCTGAAGCTGCGCCGCCGGTTCTGACTGCGCCGCCATGCCCGTCGAATCCGCAGCCCCGGCTCACCTTGCCAGCACAGCGTTAATTGACAGTGCGCACCCTGACGTGGTGGCCTTCGCCCTCACCCATGCCCGCGGCAGCAACGTGCGCGAACGTGCAGCGGCTTTGTACCTGGCCACGCGCGACGGCTTTCGGTACGACCCCTACCGCATCGACCTTTCAGTGCAGGGCATGCGCGCCAGCAGCGTTCTGGCGCTGGGCCACGGCTGGTGCGTCACCAAAGCTGCCTTGCTGGCTGCGGCCTGCCGCGCAGCGGGCATACCGGCCCGGCTGGGTTTTGCCGACGTGCGCAACCATCTGAGCACCGAACGCATGCGCCAGACCATGCAGACCGATGTGTTCATCTGGCATGGCTACACCGACATCCTGATCGACGGCCGCTGGCTCAAAGCCACCCCGGCCTTCAATGTTGAACTGTGCAACCGTTTTGGCTTGCTGCCGCTGGACTTTGACGGCACCAAAGATTCCGTCTACCACCCCTACGACCGCGCCGGCAATCGTCACATGGAATACGTGCTGCAGCGGGGCAGCTTTGACGACATGCCGCTGGACCAGATCGTGGCTGACTTTCAAACGGTGTACCCCGCCTGGCGACCTGCGCGCGGGGCACTGACCCAGGCCGATTTCCTTGCGGATGTGGCCAAAGAGGCGTAACCAGGGCCGTGGGTCAGTGCCGTACCGCTGGTGTTGCAGCAGCGCCTCAGCGCTGCGCGCCCCGCGCGGTAGCCAGGCGTTGTTGCAGTTCGCTTTCGGTCATGCCCTCGACGCCTGCTTTCGCGGCGGTCCGGGTCGGCCAGCCTTGCAGGTGCTTCAGCGCCAACGCTGCCAGCGCGTCTATCCAGAGTGGGTCGTCGTTCAGGCAGGCCACATAGTTGAAGCTCTGGCCGCCGGCACCGATGAAGGCGTGCCGCGCTTCCTGGGCAATCTCTTCCAGTGTTTCCAGGCAATCAGCGACAAAACCTGGGCACATCACGTCCACCGCTTTGACGCCTTCGGACGCAAGTTTGCACAACGTGGGTTCGGTGTAGGGCTGCAGCCATTTGGCTTTGCCGAAGCGGCTTTGAAAGGTCACCAGCACGTCAGCCGCTGGCAGGTCCAGCGCCTGGCTCAAAAGGCGGGCCGTTTTGTAGCACTGGCAATGGTAGGGGTCACCCATCAACAGTGAACGTTCGGGCACGCCGTGGAAGCTGAGCACCAGTTTTTCACCACGACCGCTGTGTTGCCAATGGCTGCGCAAGCGGTTGGCAAGGGCCTGGATGTAGCCGGGGTCGTCGTGGTACTCACCAATGAAACGAAGCTCGGGCACGCGGCGCGCAGCGGCCGTCCACTGGCCGATTTTGTCGCTGATGCTGGCGGTGGTGGCTGCGGCGTACTGCGGGTACAAAGGCAGCACCAGGATGCGCGTGGCACCTTCAGCACGCAGCCCGTCCAGAACCTGGGGCAGCGACGGGTTGCCATAACGCATGGCGTGGCGCACCAGCACCTGGTGGCCGGCAGCATCCAACTGACGCGCCAGCGCCTGTTGCTGGCGCTGCGTCCACACCGCCAGCGGTGAGCCCTCGGGCATCCACACGCTGGCGTATTTGGCGGCCGATTTCGCGGGCCGGGTGCGCAGGATCACGCCATGAAGAATCAGCCACCAAGGCAGCCGTGGAATTTCCACCACTCGCGGGTCGCTCAGGAATTCAGCCAGGTAACGGCGCAGCGCCGGTGCCGTGGCCTCATCGGGCGTGCCCAGGTTGACCAACAGCACGGCCGTGCGTGCCGGCTGGCCGTGAACGTACGGCGGTTCGGCGCCGAAGCTCACAGCAGGCCGGCTCGACGCTGTGAGCGCGGCTGTGCGGTTGCCAAAGTGCGGTCGGCGGCCTGGTTGAGGACGTCTGTGCATGCAGGGCTGCAAGCCAGGTCCCGCATCATCGCAACTCCACCGGCAACTGCGGCTGTGTATCGGCAAAGCGCAGCACGTCGAAGTTGACGCAGGCCGAACCAGGGTCGGTGGGTGTGCCGCCCAGGCCTATGGTGCCGCTTCCGTGCAAGGTGCAGCTGCCACGCCGAAGGCTGACGATTTCGCCGTCGTTGAACCGCACATAGGTGCCGTTGTAGCTGAGGTCGGTGAGTTGGAAACTGCCGCTGTGCCAGTCCACACGTGCATGTGACCGTGACACCCGCGAATCGTCCACGCAAAAGCTGGCTTGCGGGCTGCGCCCCAGCACCACCGGCACCTGCTGGCTGGCAAACACGCGGTGCAACGCGCCCCAGACCAAACGCAGACCGTCAGGTTCCTGCACGGTGCTCACGTCGCCGAACTGGGTGACAGCGATCGAATCGCCCAGGCCTCGTCGACCGCCCAACACATGCACCTGCACCGGTTCGGCGCGTCCACGCAGTGCCAGCCGGTCCAGGTTGCGGAATCGACCGCGCATCTCCAACGCCAACCCCGTCATCACTTCGGCCGTCAGCAGGGTTTCGTTGTCGCCAGCGTGGTCCAGCAGCCGGGCAGCCACGTTCACGGCGTCACCGAAACAATCGCCGCTCATTTCCACCACTTCGCCGCGTGCCAGCGCCACCTGCAAACGCAGCGCACGCAGGCCCAGCGACGCGCCCCGTTCGTTGCCGCGCGAAACCATGACTTCCAGCACCTCGTGCATGTTCAGGGCAGCCTGCACGGCGGCAGCGGGTTGGTCAAACACCGCCATCAAACCGTCACCCAGCGTCTTCACCACGTGGCCGGCGTGCCGTTGCACACACAGCGCCATGGCGTTCACACTGTGAGTGACCACCGTGGTGGCCTCGGCATTGCCCAGCGTTTCGAACAGCGATGTGCTGCCGCGCA
>JANNMQ010000996.1:0-5088 GCA_031398045.1 Rubrivivax sp. | reverse complement strand
TTGTGGCCCTTTTTGCCCACCACGTCACCAGCGGCATAACCCGGCTGCCAGTTGCTGAAGCTGCTGCGGAAGATGTTGGGCGCGCACATGCTGCCGGTGACAGCACCCGCACCCGCATTGGGCACGATGAGCAGCGTGCCGCTTTCTTTCGCCACCCGTGCCATGGCCATGGCCACGCCGCTGTGCACGGTGCCGACGATGACGTCGACGTTGTCGCGCTTGACGAGTTTGTTGACGTTGTCGGTGGCCTTGGCCGGGTCGCTTTCGTCGTCCACCTTCACGTATTCAATCTCGCGCCCGCCCAGCTTGCCGCCCTGTTCGGCGACATACAGCTTGAAGCCGTTTTCGATGGCCGTGCCTAAAGCGGCAAAGGTGCCGGTGGCCGGCAACATCAGGCCCACCTTCAGCTTGGCGGTGTTTTGGGCAAAGGCCGGCGCTGCGGCCAGGGTAGCGGCGGCAGCTAGCGCCAAGGTGGTGCGGAAGAACAGGTTCATCGTGGGTCTCCGGGTGTTGTGTGGGTTTTCAGGTCGGGGGGGCTTGCAGGAAATCAACAACGGCCGCTGTCAAGGCCTGCGGCTGGTCGCGGTGTGGCGAATGGCCGCAGTGCGGCAGCTTGACCAGCCGCGTGCCGGGTACGGCCTGTGCAATGCCGTCAATCTGGGCCATGGTGCCGTACACGTCGTCCACACCTTGCACGGCCAGTACAGGGCACCGAATATATTTTAAGTCTGAAGTAATTTGCCAGCGGGCAAACCCGGGCGACAGCCAGACGTCGTTCCAGCCGAAGAACGCGGAATTCACGTCGTCGTGGTGCCGGGCCAGCTTGCTGCGCAAGTTGCCTTGCACATAGTGCTGACGCGCCTGGCGGATGCTGACGAGGCCACATTCTTCAACCAGGATGTGCGGCGCCACGGCCACCACGCTGGTGACGCGCTTGTGCTGGTGGGCCGCGTGCAGCAAGGCGATCGAGCCGCCGTCACTGTGTCCAAACAGCACCACGGGTTCGGTCACGCCCAGTGCATCCAGCAGCGCTGGAAGCACTTCCAGTGCCTGGCGGTGCATGAAGTCAGGCGCCCAATGCTCATCCGCGCTGCGCGGCGTGGACCGCCCGTAACCCGGGCGTGAATAGACCAGTCCACGCCTGCCCAGCGCGCTACACAGCTGCGCAGGAAAGTCGCGCCACATCGACACCGAACCCAGGCCTTCGTGCATGAACACGATGAGCGGCAGGCCGGCGCCAGCCTCCCCCACCCAGGCGAACTCGATGTCCACCGGGCGGCCGCCCCAGTTGATGCTGACGAAAAAAGAGGTCAAGACAACAACTCGCGTTCACGCAATTTGAAGCGCTGGATCTTGCCGGTGGCCGTTTTCGGCAGTTCAGACACGAACTCAATGAAGCGCGGGTACTTGTAGGGCGCCAGCCGGTCTTTCACGAAAGCCTTGAGCTCGGCCTCGTCGGCGCTGGATCCGGCTTTCAGCACCACGAAGGCCTTGGTTTTCGTCAGGCCCTCGGCGTCTTCTTTGCCGATGACAGCGGCTTCCAGCACTGCCGGGTGTTGCACCAGCGTGGCTTCCACTTCAAAGGGGCTGACGTAGATGCCGCTGACCTTGAGCATGTCGTCGCTGCGGCCGCTGTAGGTAAAAGTGCCGTCAGCGTTCTTGACGTACTTGTCGCCGCTTTTTGTCCAGCCGCCCTGGAAGGTGTCGCGTGTTTTGGCGCGGTTGCCCCAGTACATCATGGCCGCGCTGGGGCCGTGGATGTACAGCTCGCCAGGTTCGCCGTCAGGCACTGCCGCGCCATCTTCACCCCGCAGCTCCACCCCATAACCCGGCACCGGCCAGCCGGTGGTGCCGTAGCGCACCTTGCCGGGCAGGTTGGACATGTAGATGTGCAGCATCTCGGTGGAACCGATGCCGTCGACGATGTCAACACCAAAGTGGCGCTGGAAACGCTGGCCGATGTCTGCCGGCAAGGCTTCGCCGGCTGATGAGGTTAGGCGCAGCGCCACGTCACCTGGCGCGGGCAGCTGGGGGTGCGCCAACATGCCGGCAAAACCCGTGGGCGCGCCGTAAAAGACGGTGGGCTTAAGGCCCCCGACGTCACCGCGCCAGCGCTTGAAAGTAGCTTCGGGCGTGGGTCGCTCGGCCATCAGGATGGTGGTCGCGCCCACGCTCAGCGGGAACGTCAAGGCATTGCCCAAGCCGTAGGCAAAAAACAGCTTGGCGGCGCTGAAACACACATCGTTTTCGGATAGGCCCAGCACGGCCTTGCCATACAACTCGCAAGTCCAGTAGGGGTTGGCGTGGGAATGCACGGTGCCTTTGGGGCGGCCGGTGGAGCCGCTGGAATACAACCAGAAGCCCGGGTCGTCGGCTCGGGTGGTGGCGGCCTTTTGCACGGGCGCATGGCTGTCCACGAAAGTGTCGAATTCAACTTCGGCCGGGTGCAGCGGTGCCACTGGTCGCGACACGATGACCTTGCCCACCTCATGTTCGCTTTTCACCATGGCGGCCGTCAACGCCGGCAGCAGCGCACCCGACACCAGCACCGCCTGCGCCCGCGAATGTTCCAGCATGTAGGCGTAGTCGTCGGCAGTCAGCAGCGTGTTCACGGCCACCGGAACCAGGCCGGCGTACATCGCGCCTAAAAATGCCACCGGCCAGTCGTTGCAGTCCAGCATCAGCACCAGCACCCGTTCTTCACGCCGCAGGCCCTGTGCACGCAAGGCCGCAGCCAGGCGCCGCACCCGTTCGTCCAGTTGGCCGTAGCTGAGAGTTCCCAGGTCATCGATGAAGGCCGCCTTGTTGCTGCGCCCCCTGTTGGCCGCCAGCAGATGCTGCGCGAAGTTGAATTGCTCGCCGGGGTGGGCTGCGGTGGGCATGGCGGTCATCTGGGGTCTCCGGGTCGGCCCGTCGGGCACATGGGTAGACAGGCTGGTGCTTGGGCATGTAGCCGCAGCTTGCGCCAAAAGATGGCATGCATTATTCTGCGTGTCTGAACGATAGAGTCCTCATCACTTCATGTCAAGCACTATATTGCATGTTGCCGGGTCGACTTCCCCGACGGCAGCCTCAGCGTTACACGGCGCCGAAGAAGGTGCAGGCAAACATCCCTTCCTGGCCGCCCTGGGCGACCGCGTGCGTGCGCTGCGTTCACGCCGCGGCATGACGCGCAAAGCGGTCGCCATCGCCGCTGAGGTGTCTGAGCGCCATTTGGCCAACCTGGAATACGGCATCGGCAACGCCAGCATCCTGGTGCTGTTGCAGGTGGCCCGTGCGCTGCAGTGCAGTCTGGCTGAACTGCTGGGTGACATAACGACCAGCAGTCCGGAATGGCTGCTGATACGCGAGCTGCTGGAACGTCGTGATGAAGACACGCTGCGCCGCGTGCGCGTGGTGCTGGGCGAGATGTTGGGCTCGGGCGGCGCTAACAACGCCCTGGGCCCGGGCGGGCTGCCGGCGCGCAGCACCCGCGTGGCACTGGTGGGCCTGCGAGGCGCCGGCAAATCCACACTGGGCCAGATGCTGGCCAACGACCTGGACTATCCTTTTGTGGAACTGAGCCGTGAAATCGAAAAGTTCGCTGGCTGCAGCATCAGCGAAATCCAGGGCCTGTATGGCCAGAATGCCTACCGCCGCTACGAACGCAGGGCCTTGGAAGAAGCCATTCAGATCTATCCCGAAGCCGTGATTGCCACGCCGGGCGGTATCGTCAGCGACGCCGCCACCTTCAACCAGCTGCTGAGCCACTGCACCACCGTATGGTTGCAAGCCGAGCCTGAAGACCACATGAAACGCGTCGCCGCCCAAGGCGACTTGCGGCCCATGGCGGCCAGCCGCGAAGCGATGGCGGACCTGAAAGGCATCTTGGCAGGCCGCGCGGCCTTTTACTCCAAAGCCGATTTCAGGTTGGACACCAGTGCCCAGCCGCTGGAGCCCACTTTCGTGCTCCTGCGCAGCCTGGTGCGCCAGGCGCTGCAACTGGTGAACTGACGCGTTAGCCGGCGATGATGCCGACAGAGCCCCATCAGAAACATGCAAAATAATGCACTATTCTGTTGACAAAGCTTTTGATATGCAGTATTATGCTTTTCATCGAAGGTTCACCCCGCCGAATACTGCGCAAAATCCAGGAGCACCCCGCATGACCACCAACGCCCAGGCTGACCAAACCGCCCCCCGTCGTGTCGACTACCGCACCAGCCCCGACCAGTACCACCACTGGAAGCTGAAGTTCGAAGGCCCGGTGGCCACGCTGGCTGCCGACTTTGACGAAAACGCCGGCCTGCGCCCTGGCTACAAGCTGAAGCTGAACAGCTACGACCTGGGTGTGGACATCGAACTGAACGACGCCATCCAGCGCATCCGTTTTGAACACCCCGAGGTGCGCACCGTGGTGGTCACCAGCGCCAAGGAAAAAGTGTTCTGCTCGGGCGCCAACATTTTCATGTTGGGTGTGTCGAGCCACGCCTGGAAGGTGAACTTCTGCAAGTTCACCAATGAAACGCGCAACGGGCTGGAAGACAGCAGCGCAAACAGCGGGTTGAAGTTTCTGGCCGCCGTGAACGGCGCCTGCGCCGGTGGCGGGTACGAGTTGGCCCTGGCCTGCGACGAGATCATCCTGGTGGACGACCGCAGCAGCGCCGTCAGCCTGCCCGAAGTGCCTTTGCTGGGTGTGCTGCCCGGCACCGGCGGCCTGACCCGCATCACCGACAAGAAGAAGGTGCGCCATGACCTGGCCGACCTGTTCTGCACCAGCGCAGAAGGGGTGCGTGGCCAGCGCGCCAAAGATTGGCGCTTGGTGGACGACATCGCCAAGCCGGCGCAGTTCGCGGCCAAGGTGCAAGAACGTGCGCTGCAGTTGGCAGCCAGCAGCGACCGCCCCGCCGACGGCAAAGGCGTGGCGCTGACGCCGCTGCTGCGCACCGACGAAGACAACGCGCTGCGTTACGCCTTTGTCACCGTGGACATCGACCGCAGCAAACGCACCGCCAGCTTCACCGTGAAGGCGCCCACTGGCGCGCAACCGGCTGACCTGGCCGGCATCGAAGCCGCCGGCGCCGCCTGGTACCCGCTGCAACTGGCGCG
>JANNMQ010000969.1:0-11424 GCA_031398045.1 Rubrivivax sp. | reverse complement strand
TCGTAGTTTGGAAACACACCGGCCAGCGTGCGCCAGCCTGGCGGTGCAAAACCCAGGCCAAAGCGTGCCGCGATGGCGCCCGTCAAGCCACGGCGCTTCAGGTAGTCCACAGCACGCGGATGCTCGCGCAACTGGGCGCGGTAGAAGTCGCTCGCCCTGGTCAGCACCTCGCCCAGCGACAGCCGTCGCTGGCGCAACGTGGCGCGGCGTTCACGTTCTTGCGGCGACACTTCTTCTTCGGGCACCACCATGCCAGCGCCTTGCGCCAGGTCGCTGACGGCTTCAAAGAAGCTCAAGCCCAGGTGTTCGGTCAAAAAGCGTATGGCGTCGCCGCCTGCGCCGCAGCCAAAGCAGTAATAAAACTGCTTGCCCGGGTTGACGGAAAAGCTGGGTGACTTTTCGGCATGGAAAGGGCACAGCCCCATCAGGTTGGCACCACTGCGTTTCAGTTCCACATGGCGGCCGACCACGTCGGCGACGTCCACGCGGGACAGCAGTTCCTGCACAAACCCCGGTGGGATCACAGGCCCAGTCTCGCAGCCCCGTCGGCGCCTTCATCACCGGGGTCGGTACCACCTGGCACCGCAGCGGGCGCGGCACCGTACTTGTCAGCGGGGAACAGTGCAAACATGCCCTTGTAGTCACGCACCCATTGCGCCACCAGCGCCGACGGCATGGGCGCTGCAATGCCGGTGCCCTGGCCGATGTCGCAGCCCAGGTCGAGCAGCGTGCGCGCCTGCGCCGGCGATTCAACGCCCTCGGCCACGACCACACAGCCAAAGGTGCGTGCCAGTCCGATCACCCCTTCCACGATGGCTTTGTCTTGTTCGTCGTCCAGCATGTGGTGCACGAAGCTGCGGTCGATTTTCAGCACATCCACCGGCAGGCGCTTCAAGTAGGTGAGTGTGGAATAACCAGTGCCGAAGTCGTCCAGCGCAAACTTCACACCCAGGCGACGGCAACGTGCCAGCAGTGCTGACGTGGCTTCGATGTCGGCATGCGCTGCCGTTTCCAGCATCTCCAGTTCCAGGTAGGTGGCCAGCGGCTCACCGCGGCGGGCCAGCAGTTCCGACAGGCGCAGCGCGAAATCGGTTTCTTGCAGGTGGCGGGCCGAGATGTTGACGCTGACGGAAAAATCAAAGCCGTCGCGGCGCCACTGCGCCAGGTGGTCCAGCGCCTGCGCCAGTGCCCAGTCGCCCACGCGCGAAGACAAACCGGTGTTTTCGATCAGCGGCAGAAACTGCAGCGGTGCCACCAGCCCGTGTTCGGGGTGCTCCCAGCGGATCAGCGCTTCAAAGCCGATCACCCGTGAGGTCCGCATGTCCACCTTGGGCTGATAAAACAGCACAAATTCCTGCCGGTCCAGGGCCTCTTGCACACGGCCGATGGCGATGGCGCGCTCTTCGGTGCGGCGCCGGTGCTCGGGGTCGAAAAACAGGTAACCATTGCGGCCGGCCTGCTTGGCGCTGTACATGGCATGGTCGGCATGGCGCAGCAGCGTGTCGGCGTCGCTGCGGTCCACCGGGTAAATGGTGGCACCCATGCTGGCGCTGACCTGTACCGGCCCGTGGCCCACTTCCACCACATAGGGCTGCGACACCACCCGCAGCACCCGTTCCACGGCCAGCCGCGCTTCGTCGTGGGTGCCGGCGCGCAGCAGCAGCACAAATTCGTCACCACCCAGGCGCGCGGCAGAGTCGGTCCAGTTTTCGCGCTTGCGCCGCGCGCTGCGCAAGCGGCCGGCCAGCTCAGACAGCAGCCGGTCGCCTGCGGCATGTCCAAAGCGGTCGTTCACAGGCTTGAAACGATCGAGGTCGAGGTAACACACCACCAGCAGATAACCATCGCGGTCGGCCGCCGCAATGGCTTCATGCAGCAACTGCGACAGGCGTGCGCGGTTGGGCAGCCGGGTCAGTTCGTCAAAGTGCGCTTGCCGTTCCAGCTGCTCGCGCTGCAACTGCTGCTGCGTGATGTCAGCAAACACCATCACGTGGTAGCGCAGGTCGTGAGCGGGCCCGTAGACGGCGGAGATGGTGGTCTGCAGCGTGCACAGCTCGCCATTGGCGCGTGTTTCCAGCAGCTCACCCCGCCACATGCCTTGGTCGCGCAGGCCCGCCCACATGGCGGCCCTTTGCTGGCGCTCTACAGGGTCGTCGGGGGCCGGGCTCAACACCGGTGGCACGGTGCCCAAGGCGTTTTCGCGTGTGATGCCCAGAATGGACGTGAAGGCGGGGTTGACGTCCAGCACCTTGAGGTCGGCGTCGGTGATCAACAGGCCTTCGTGCAGATGCTGAAACAGGCTGACCGACATCAGCTGCTGTTCTTGCGCCTGGCGGCGGTCGTGCACATCGGCCAGTGTGGCCAAGAGCCGCACTGGACGGCCGGCGCCGTCGCGCTCAATCACCATCAAGGTGGCTTCCATCCAGCGCCAACCGCCTTCGCCGGGCTGCCGCAGTTCCACCCGCCGACGGCCGGTTTCACCGCTGCTCAGGGCTGCGATGGCGTCGCTGAGCAGCATGCGGTCGTCAGGGTGCAGATGGCGCTGCCAGGCCAGTGGTTGCCATTCTTTGGTGGTGTGGCCGGTCAGCGAACGCCAGGCGGCGGAAGCGAAACTTTCGCTGCGCTGCAAGTGCCAGTCGGCCACGCCCAGGCGCGAGCCGTCCAGCGCCCATTCCCAGCGCTGGCTGCGGTTGTGCCAGTCGGCAGTGCTGGCGCGGGCCACCAGCAGCAGGGCCACGGCAGAACCCATCCACGACATCACCGCAGCCGCCACGTTGCCACCGTCGCCCCACAAAGAAAGGCCGTGGTTGGCGGTGCCTGCGGTCAGCAAGGCGGCCATCAACAAACCACCCGCAGCCAGCGCCAATTGCCGGTTCAGCACCAGCGCAGTCACCACCACATGCGGCAAAAACACAGCCAGTGGGGCCAGCGGCGACTGTATGGTGGGCGCCAGCCACAGCGCCCACAGCATCACCAGCACGGCGGTCAGGCCAGCGGCCGACCGGCGCCACGCCGCGCCCTGCGGCTGCAGGCTGTGCACGGTGTCGTTTTCTATCGCCATGGCGGCGATAGCGGTGCACAGCATGCACAGGCTGAACACGCCCCAACCGGTGGCCAGGTCTTGCAACGGCGGTTTGAGAGACGAGGTGGTGATCCAGGTGGCCAGAATCATGGCTGCCGGCAGCGCAGCGGCCAGCACGACAGAACCGGTCAGCGCAGCCAGGTCGGACACCCGCGCCAGGCGCGCGTCGAAGTCCATGCGCCGCAGTGCTGAATGGGCGGTCCACGAAGCACCCACCACCACGGCGGTGCCTATCACCACCCAGTCCAACGCCGCCCCAGTGCCAGCCAGCGCGGCCGCTACCCCCAGACCGATGGGCGCGTAGACCCAGCTGTGCCACCGTGCGTGCGCTGCCAGGGCCAACCCAGCGGGGAGCGCCAACGCACTCCAGGGGGCCAGCGCAACGCTGATCTGGCCCGCCCACGCCAGCGCCAAGGCAGCAAATGCCAGAGACAGCAGGCGCAGCGCAGAATCAGCAGACACTTTCATGGCTGCAGCATAACGGCCGCGGACTGTCTGAAAGCTGGGACGGCGGGCCGCCCAGCGTTTCAACTACTTGTTTAAGGGTGTGAGGGCGCTTACCGAGCGGTCAAAGGCCCGCCCACCAGGGCCGCTGATGAAGCCGTCAGATCGCGAAATCGGCCGGCGAACGGCCAGCAGCCAAGGCCGATTGCAGCCATTTGGGTTTCAGACCACGGCCGCTCCAGGTGTCGCCGGTAGCCGGGTTGCGGTATTTGGCCGCCACCTTGGCGCCCGCCTTGGGGCCACTTATTTTCGGCCCGCCCACTTTGGTAGCAATATCGGCCACGCTCAAACCATATTGGGTCATCAGCGACCGAATCTGGGCAATGGCATCGGCGCGTTCATTGCGTTGCATCTCGGCGATCTGCTTTTCCAGCTCTGCCTTTTGGCTCAGCAAGGCGGAAAGATTGGTTGTGCTCATGGTCGTCTCGTCCAAAGAGTTGTTGACGGGGTCGAATATATCGCCTTTTCAGCCAACGACCGTAACAGTTATCTTGAACACAAACTTCTCTCAGGGCGCTGGCGGCACATAGCCGGCTGGTTTTTCTGCGCCGTCGCCGAAAAAGAACTGTTCCATCTGGCGCGCCAGGTATTGCCGGGCTCTGGCATCGGCCAGGTTCAGGCGGTTTTCATTCACCAACATGGTCTGGTGACGCTTCCACAGTTCAAAAGCCTCCTTGCTGACGTTGTCGTAAATGCGCTTGCCCAGCTCGCCCGGGTAGGGCGAAAAGCCCAGGCCTTCGGCTTCTTTTTTCAGATGTACACAGTGCACGGTGCGTGGCATGTCAGTCCTTTGCAGTTTTCAGTTGAGTTTCTTGACCAGAACCTGGGAACGGCGATCCCAGTTGTATTTTTTCTTGCGTGCTTCGGGCAGCCAATCCGGATCGACGGACGCAAAACCACGTTTGATGAACCAATGCATGGTGCGCGTGGTCAGCACGAATATCGAATCCAGACCCTGCGCGCGGGCACGCTGCTCCACCCGCTTCAGCAAACGTTCACCGTCGCCTTGACCTTGTGACAACGGCGACACCGTCAGCGCCGCCATTTCCGCGGTCCGGGCTTCAGGGTAGGGGTACAACGCGGCGCAGCCGAAAATAATGCCGTCGTGTTCGATCAAGGTATAGAGGGCGATGTCGCGTTCAATTTCCGTGCGTTCCCGGCGCACCAGGGTGCCGTCGCGCTCAAACGGCTCGATCAACTGCAGGATGCCAGCCACGTCATCTGAGGTGCCTTCGCGCAGACTTTCCAGCTTTTCGTCAATGACCATGGTGCCTACCCCATCGTGCTGGAAAACTTCCAGCAGCAGCGAGCCATCCAGCGCAAAGGGCAGTATGTGCGAGCGCTCTACGCCGCCTTCACAAGCCTTGATGCAATGGCGCAGATAAAACGCCGTGTCCGTGGGCTTGCGGGGTGCAGGCAGGGCTGCCACCAAGCGCTTTGCGTCGGCCAACACCAGTTCGGTGTCAATGGGGCTTTCAAGGTCGGCCACGTTTTCATGGATACCCGGTATCTCGGTCAGAAAAACAAGTTTGTCAGCTTGCAAGGCCACGGCGGTGGCAGTGGCCACGTCTTCCATCGTCAGGTTGAAGGCTTCGCCGGTGGGCGAAAAACCAAAAGGGCTGAGCAATACCACTGCGCCTGAATCGATGAAACGGCGTATGGCCTGGTGGTCTACCCGGCGCACCAGTCCACTGTGCAAAAAATCGATGCCGTCGACAATGCCAACCGGGCGCGCGGTGAGAAAGTTGCCCGATACCACCCGTACCGTTGAGTTGGCCATCGGTGTGTTGGGCAAACCTTGCGAAAAGGCGGCTTCAATTTCAAAGCGCAATTGCCCGGCGGCTTCTTGTGCCGCGTCCAGTGCCACACCGTCTGTGACGCGCAGGCCATCGTGGTAACGCGAGACATAGCCCTTGGCTGCCAGCTGTTCATTCACCTGGGGGCGAAAACCGTGCACCAACACCAATTTCAGACCCATGGCTTGCAAGATGGACAGGTCTTGCACGATGTGATTGAGTTTGCCTGCAGCAATAGCCTCGCCCGCCATCCCCACCACAAAAGTCTTGCCGCGGTATGCATGTATGTAGGGCGCGACCGATCGAAACCAGGGCACAAAGGTATGGGGGAATACAAGGCTCATGGCAGGCAAAAGTGGTGTGTGGTGATTGTGCAGCAGTGAGCGCATCGGAACCCCCGTCAACTGGGGAATGCCAAGACCTTCCATTCACGAAAACGTCACTGGCGCGCGTCATGCTGAAGGCCAGAATGGGTGCACCCCAAGTCGTCGTCGGCGGCCTCGGGGTGCGCACAACAACAACCCTCTACAGGAGATTGCAGATGAAACCACGTACTGACTGGCCCTTTTGCACCATGGCCCTTGCAGCATTCGTTGCAGCCAGCTGTTGTGCTGCCCCGGCTGCGCGGGCGGCGTCGGTGACGCTGAATGGCCAGGCCCCCATCATCATCGGACACCGCGGCGCTTCGGGCTATCTGCCTGAACACACGCTGCAGGGTTATCAGCTGGCCATCAGCCAAGGCGCCCATTACATCGAGCCCGACCTGGTGCTGACCAAGGACGGCGAGCTGATCGCCCGCCACGAACCGATGCTGGACGACACCACCGATGTGGCCAGCAAATTTGGCGCTGCCCGCAAGAGCACGAAGCTGGTGGACGGCGTGACCACCACCGCCTATTTCGCCAGCGACTTCACGCTGCCTGAAATCAAAACCTTGCGTGCCGTGCAGGCGCGCGCCAGCCGCGACCAAAGCTTCAACGGCCAGTATCAAATTCCCACCTTGGCCGAGGTGATTGCGTTGGCACAAGCACAGAGTTTGGCCACGGGCCGCGCGGTGGGCATCTACCCCGAGATCAAACATTCCACCTTCCATGCCGGCCTGTTTGGTGCTAACAGCATCGAAGACAAGCTGGTTGCGCAGCTGCATGCCGCCTACGGCAACAGTGCCGATGCGCCGGTGTTCATACAGTCCTTCGAAACGGCGAACCTGAAGTACCTGAACACGCGCACCAACATCAAGCTGGTACAGCTGGTGGATGCCGACGACGTGAAGCCCGATGGCTCGATGTCGCTGGTGGACCCCTACCTGCGTCCTTATGACTTTGCTGTGGCCGGTGACACCCGCACCTTTGCCGACCTGCTGACGGCCGCCGGCCTGGCCGAAGTGGCCACCTATGCCGACGGCATCGGCCCTTGGAAGCCTTACCTGGTGACCACGGTGGCTGACGGGGTGGAACGTGATGGCGTGGCCGGCCTGGGCATCAATGACAGGCGTGTGGACGGCACCACCGGCGTCATTGATGCGGCCCACGCCGTGGGTCTGCTGGTGCACACCTGGACCTTCCGCAACGACGCTTCGGGCTACGGCTTTCGCAACCCGCAGCAAGAGATGCAGTACTACCTGCGCCTGGGTGTGGACGGTGTGTTCACCGACTTCCCCGACACTGGCGTGGCCGCGCTGGCCGCCATACCCGAGCCTGGTGCAATGGCTCTGGTGCTGACGGCCCTGATGGCCGGTGTGGGCGTGCCGATGATGCGCCGCCGCAACGCGCGTTGAAGCAGACAGCACACGCCGTATCGACAAACAGGCGGAGCAGCCGCGGCGTGTGAACACAGGCGGCGATAATCCGCCGCCTGTGCAGACACCCCACCCACCAGCCCGCCCTTCACGACCGCCGCGCCCGCCTGCACCTGCTCGCACTGGAGCGCCGGCGAACCCGATACCACCCATTCACTACCCGGAAGCGCTGCCCGTTAGTGCCCGTCGTGACGAGATTTCGCAGGCCATTGCGCAGCACCCGGTGGTCATCGTCTGCGGTGAAACGGGTTCAGGCAAAACCACGCAACTGCCCAAGATCGTGCTCGAACTGGGGCGCGGCCGTGGCGCCGGTGGCCAGGGCCTGATCGGTCACACGCAGCCACGCCGCATAGCGGCCAGCAGTGTGGCGCAGCGCATTGCGCAAGAGCTGAACTCGCCGCTGGGCGAGGTGGTGGGCTACAAGGTGCGTTTCAACGACCGACTGCTGCCGGGTGCGTCGGTCAAGCTGATGACCGACGGCATCCTGCTGGCCGAAACGCAGACCGACCCGCTGCTGAAGGCGTATGACACGCTGATCATCGACGAGGCGCACGAACGCAGCCTGAACATCGATTTTCTGCTCGGCTACCTGAAAGAGGTGCTGGCACGGCGGCCCGATTTCAAGCTGATCGTCACCTCGGCCACCATCGACGCCGACCGCTTTGCGCAGCACTTTGCCAGCAGCCGCGGGCCGGCACCAGTGATCCAGGTGTCGGGCCGTTTGTTCCCAGTGGAACAGCGCTGGCGGCCCTTTGAAGAGCGGCGCGACTTCGACCTGAACGATTCGATTGCCGAGGCCGTGGACGAACTGTGGCGCGAAGCGGGCCCGTCCGGTGGCGACATCCTGGTCTTCATGCCCGGCGAGCGTGAAATACGCGAGGCCACCGACCATCTGCGCAAGCACCTGGCGCAGCAACATGCGCGGCGAGGTGGGCCGCAGGCCGAGATCCTGCCGCTGTTTGCACGCCTGTCGGCAGCCGAGCAAGACCGCGTGTTCCAGAGCGGCAACGGCCGGCGCATCGTGCTGGCCACCAACGTGGCAGAGACTTCATTGACGGTGCCGGGCATCCGCTATGTCATCGACAGCGGGCTGGCCCGTGTGAAGCGCTACAGCTTCCGCAACAAGGTGGAACAGCTGCAGGTCGAGGCCATCAGCCAGGCGGCTGCCAACCAGCGCGCCGGCCGCTGCGGCCGGGTGGCCAATGGCATCTGCATACGGCTGTACGGCGAGGACGATTTCAACGGCCGGCCGCGGTTCACCGACCCGGAAATTCTGCGCTCGTCGCTGGCGGCGGTGATCCTGCGCATGAAGTCTTTGCGGCTGGCGCAGATCGAGGACTTTCCTTTCCTGGAGGCACCCCCGCGCAAGGCCATTGCCGACGGCTACGCGCTGCTGGCCGAGCTGGGCGCAGTGGACGACAACAACGACCTCACGCCGCTGGGCCATGAACTGGCGCACCTGCCGCTGGACCCGCGCGTGGGCCGCATGATTCTGGAAGCGCGCCAGCGCGAGGCGCTGAACGAGGTCTTGATCATCGCTGCCGCGTTGTCGGGCCAGGACGTGCGCGACCGCCCGCAGGAACAAGCGCAGGCGGCCGACGAAAAGCACCGCCAGTTCGACGACGAGAAGTCGGAGTTCCTGGGCACGCTGAAACTGTGGAAATGGATTGAGCAGGGTCGCGGGCATGGCGATGCGGTGGTGCCCAAAGCCGGGCAGCGTGTGCCGCAACGCCCAGGGCCACAAGCGGCACCCAGCGCCGCCGCGCACGCCACCCACAAGCTCAGCCAGCGCCAGCAGGAACAGCGCCTGCGCGAGCACTTCATCAGCCCGCGCCGCGTGCGTGAATGGCGCGACA
Organism: Rubrivivax sp.; assembly: GCA_031398045.1. Taxonomy (GTDB): domain Bacteria; phylum Pseudomonadota; class Gammaproteobacteria; order Burkholderiales; family Burkholderiaceae_C; genus Rubrivivax. Next base: position 2,388 of record JANNMQ010000969.1, on the reverse strand, counting down.
TCTACAGCCAACTGCACACGGTGGTGGCCGAACTGGGCTGGCGCCTGAACAGCGAGCCGGCCACCTATGAACAGCTGCACCTGTCGCTGCTGGCGGGGCTGCTGGGCAACATCGGCTGCAAAAACGACGACGAAGATTGGTACCTCGGCGCACGCGGCATCAAGTTCTGGCGCCATCCCGGCGCCAACCTCAGCAAGAAGCCCGGGCGCTGGCTGGTGGCGGCCGAACTGGTAGAAACCACGCGCCTGTTCGGCCGTGGCCTGGCGGCCATCGAACCGCAATGGCTGCCCGGCATTGCCGGCCACCTGATCAAAAAACAACTGCTGGAACCGCACTGGGAAAAGAAGGCCGCCGAAGTGGTGGCGCTGGAGCGCGCCACGCTGTACGGCATCGTCATCTACAACAACAAGCGCGTGAATTTCGGCAACGTCGACCCCGCTGCTGCGCGCGAAATTTTCATTCGCGAAGCGCTGGTGGCGGCGCCCGAAGATGGCGGCTGGGAAACGCGGCTGCCCTTCCTGTCGCACAACCGCAAGCTGATTCACCAGGTGCAGGAACTGGAACACAAGGCGCGCCGTCAAGACGTGCTGGTAGACGACGAGCTGATCCACGCTTTCTACGACCAGCTGCTACCGCCCGAAGTGTGCAGCGGGGCCACGCTGGAACGTTGGGTGCGCGAAGAAAGCAAGCGCCAGCCACACTTGCTGCAGTTGACGCGTGACGAACTGATGCGGCACGAGGCCGCTGGTATCACCACCACCGCGTTTCCCAAAACGCTGCGGCTGGGTGGCATTGACTGCGGCGTGACTTATCTGCACGAGCCGGGTGACGCCAAGGACGGCGTCACTGCCACCGTCCCCATCTACGCGCTGAACCAGGTCAGCGTGGACCGTTGCGACTGGCTGGTGCCCGGCATGTTGCAGGCCAAGGTGCTGGCGTTGTGCAAGACGCTGCACCAGCGGCCAAGGTCTCGCCTGGTGCCGGTGCCCGATTTTGCGGCCGAGTTCTGTGCCAGCGTGCCCTTTGGCGAAGGCGTGTTGATGGACGTGTTGCTGAAGGCCGTGCGCGACCGTGCGCAGCTGGCGGTGCAACGCAACGACTTCAAGCTGGACCAGCTGCAGCCGCACCTGTTCATGAATTTTCGCGTGGTGGACGAACATGGCCGGCAGCTGGGCGCCGGGCGTGACCTGCCGGGCTTGAAGGCTGAATTTGGTGTGCAAGCGCGTACAGCCTTCCAGGCGCTGGCGGCGCTGAAACTGCCGGGTGCCGGTGCGCAGCCAGCCGCAGTACCGCTGCCGCAGGCGCACCCGCAGATGGCGGCGCAGGTGCGGGCGCATGTGGGGGCGCAGATGGGGGCGCAGGCGAAAGGGCAGGCGCAGGCAGGCGTAACCGCGGAAGTCAAGCCACGGGCTGCAGTGTCCGCTGCCCAAGCCCAAGGCAGCACCACAGCCGCCGCCCCCAAGACCTACACCGCCTGGACCTTTGGCGAACTGCCGGAATTGATGGAACTGGAACGGGGCGGCCAGACCCTGGTGGGCTTCCCGGCGCTGGTGGACCGCGGCGCGCATGTCGAGATCGAGGTCTTCGACGAGCCCGACATGGCCGCCGGCAAACACCGCGCGGGCCTGCGCCGACTGGTGGCGCTGCAGCTGCGCGAGCCGCTGAAGTTCCTGGAAAAAAACATCCCAGACCTGCAGCGCATGGCCGGCCTTTACATGCCGCTGGGCACGCTGGAAGAGCTGCGTGAGCAGATCATTGACGTAGCCATGGACCGCGCCTTCCTGGCCGAGCCGCTGCCCACCGATGAAGCCGCTTTCAAGAAGCGCGTCGATGAGGGCCGCGCGCGCCTGAACCTGGTGGCCCAAGAGGTGGCGCGCCAGGCGCTGGCGGTGTTGATTGAATACGCAGCCGCTGCGCGCAAGTTGAAAGACAGCAAGCCGCCGCGCGACGCGCAAGAAGACATGCAGGCCCAGCTGCAACGCTTGGTGGGCAAAAAGTTCCTGCTGCAGACGCCCTGGCCGGCGCTGCAGCACTTTCCGCGTTACCTGAAAGCCATGTTGCTGCGGCTGGACAAGCAGCGTGCCGACCCGGAACGTGACGCGACAAGGCTGGCTGAGCTGCGTCCGCTGGAACAGCGTTGGCTGCGCCGGCTGGTAGACCTGAAGGGTGCGCAGCACGCGCGCATGGACGAATACCGCTGGCTGCTGGAAGAGCTGCGCGTGAGCCTGTTTGCGCAGGAACTGCGCACGCCACAGCCGGTCAGCGTGAAGCGCCTGGACAAGGCTTGGCAGCAGCTGCAGGGGTAGCGCTGAGGGGCCGTGACACACCTGCGACTGGGGCATTCGTCGGCACATCAACCTTCACTTAACGCAAATAGCAATGATTCGC
>JANNMQ010000921.1:0-13490 GCA_031398045.1 Rubrivivax sp. | reverse complement strand
ACGACTTCGTTGCGCTGCTCACCGCCCCATAGGGCCGGGTCGCCGGGCACCGCCTGCCGCTCAGGCACCAACCGTGGTGCGGGCTGCTCCGGGTGCCACCATTGGTGACTGCAAAGGTGGGGGCGGATCTGCCATGGCGCGCATCTGGAGCGCTGAGAAGCCCGAGCATCGCAAGGAAGCCGTAGCGCAGCGAAGGCCGCTCCAGCTAAGCGCCATGGCAGACCCGCCCCCGCCTTTGCCGCCCCGCAGCGAAAGACGCGGAGTCTCTTCTCAGCCGTTGACGTTCACCACCAACCGCCCCCGCACCTTGCCCGCCAAGATGTCGGCCCCAGCCGCCACCACATCAGCTATACCGATCTCGTGTGTGATGGCCTCCAGCTTCGCAAGATCCAGGTCACGCGCCAGCCGATCCCAAGCCGCCAAGCGCAGCGCAAACAGCGCCATCACGCTGTCGATGCCGTACAGCGTGATACCGCGCAGGATGAACGGCGCCACCGAGGCCGGCAAGTCCATACCCTGCGCCAGCCCGCAGGCCGCCACGGCGCCGCCATAGCGCACACCAGCGCAGGCATTGGCCAGCGTGTGGCTGCCCACCGAATCGACCACGCCGGCCCAGCGCTCTTTGGCCAAGGGCTTGCCCGGCGCAGAAAGTTCGTCGCGTGAAATCACTTCGGCCGCGCCCAGGCTTTTCAGGTGGTCTGCTTCCTGCAAACGCCCTGTGCTGGCCACCACGCGGTAGCCCAACTTGGACAACAAGGCCACCGCCACGCTACCCACACCGCCGTTCGCGCCGGTGACCAGGATGTCGCCGCTGGTGGGCGTGATGCCGTGTTTTTCCAAAGCCAGCACACACAACATCGCTGTGTAGCCGGCGGTGCCGATCGCCATCGCCTGCCGGGCATTCAACCCCGCCGGCAGCGGCACCAGCCAATCGGCCTTCACACGCGCTTTTTGGGCCAGGCCGCCGCTGTGAGATTCACCCACGCCCCAGCCGTTCAGCAGCACGGCGTCGCCGACTTTGTAGCGCGCATCGCTGCTGTCCAGCACGGTGCCGGCGAAGTCGATGCCGGCGTGCAGCGGAAACTTTCGCACCACCGGGCTCTTGCCGGTCAGCGCCAAACCATCTTTGTAGTTGATGGTGGAGTAGTCCACCTGAACGGTCACCTCGCCCGCAGGCAAGGCGCTGTCGTCCACGTCCTTCAGGCCGGCGCGGTAACCGGTTTCGTCTTTTTCAACAACGATGGCTTTGAACATGCAAACACTCCGGGAATGGTGGCTCAGGGGGTGGCCGGCATTGTGCCGGGCGCAGCACCCAGCACCTGAAGGGTCTGCTGCGCAATCACTGCTTCTTCATTGGTGCGCAGGACCCAAGCTGCCACCGGGCTGCCGCTGGCGCTGATGCAGCCGGCGGCGCCCCGCTGGTTGGCGGCTTCGTCGGTCTGCAGGCCCAGCCAGGCTGCGCCTTCCAGCACCCGCTGGCGTATGGCAACCGCGTTCTCGCCCACACCGCCAGTGAACACCAGTGCGTCCAGCCCGCGCAGCGCTGCAGCCAGGCCCGCAAGTTCTTTGATGATGCTTTCCACCAGGTATTCAACCGCCAGCTTCGCGGGCGCTGTTTCACTGGCCAGCAACTGCCGCATGTCGCTGCTGATGCCTGACAGGCCCAGCCAGCCGCTTTCACGCGCCAGCAGTTGTTCCACCGCGCCTTCGGTCATGCCTTCCTGCCGCATCAGGTGCAGCACCACGGCCGGGTCCAGCCGGCCGCAGCGGGTGCCGCTGGGCAGGCCATCCAGCGGCGAAAAGCTCATGGTCGTGGCCACGCTGCGGCCGGCCTGCATGGCGCACATCGAAGCACCGTTGCCCAGGTGCGCCACCACCACACGGCCGGCGGCCAGCGCTGGCGCCACTTGCTGCAATTGCTGCGCGATGGATGCATAAGACAAGCCGTGGAATCCGTAGCGCCGTATGCCCCGGTCGTGCAGCGCCTGCGGAAGCGCAAAGCGCTGGTGCACCTCGTGCATGGTGCGGTGAAAGGCGGTGTCGAAGCAGGCCACCTGCGGCACGCCCGGAAAGGCCGCCATCGCAGCACGCAAGCCGGCCAGGTTGTGCGGCTGGTGCAGCGGCGCCAGCGGGGCCAGCGCTTCGATGGCGGCAACCACTTCAGCATCCACCCGCACCGGCCCACCAAAACGCGTGCCGCCGTGCACCACGCGGTGGCCCACCGCCGTGAGGGTTTCACCACCCAGTTGCTGCAGCAGGCCCGCCAGCGCCTGCGCGTGCGAGGCCCCGCCCACGCCCAGCCCTTCCAGCAGCCCGCTGCGCAAAGCCGCAGGATGAGCGGCCTCGTCGAACAAGGCGTACTTGATCGACGAAGAGCCGGCGTTGAGCGTCAGTACCGTCAAACGTAATCCTTGTACTTGTCGAGCAAGCGCACCGGCTTGCTCAGCGCATCGCGGCGGAACGGGTCACCCAGTTCGCGTGTGCACATGATTTCGATGACGCAGGTTTCTTTCTGGTTCATCTGCAGGTCGATGGCACGCTTCAAGGCCGGGCCCACGTCTTCCAGCCGGTCGACCACGATGCCTGTAGCGCCCATGGCCTGGGCGATACCGGCAAAACTTTCGCTCTCCAGTTCGCCGGCCACAAAACGCCGGTTGTAGAAATCGACCTGGTTTTTCTTCTCCGCACCCCATTGCCGGTTGTGAAAAACGACGCCCGTAACCGGAATGTGGTGGCGCACCGCGGTCATGATTTCGCTCATGCTCATGGCCCAGGCGCCGTCGCCTGAATAGGCCACCGCTGGGCGGTCGGGCGCGGCCAGCTTGGCGCCGATCATCGTCGGCAGCGAATAACCGCAGTTGCCAAAACTCATCGGCGCAAAGAAGCTGCGCGGCTCTTCGAAGCGCAGGTAGCTGTTGCTCACCGCGTTGATGTTGCCGATGTCGGTGGACACCATCACGCGCGGCGGCATGGCTTTTTCAAGTTCACGCAGCACTTGGCGCGGGCTGAGGTAAGTGCCGCCGTTGAAGGTGCGTTCGCCCTTCGCTTCTTCAATCATGTCCAGGCTGTAGGCGTCGCGTTCGTGGGTCCAGCCATCCAGCTCTCTTTCCCACGCCGCTTTTTCGGTGGCGATGCGTGCCGCGCGTTCCATCTTGTTGGCGTCGCTGGCCAGCTCTAAAACAGCCAACCGAGCCAGCAGTGTCTTCGCCACCGCCTTGGCGTCACCGTGGATGCCGACGTGGATTTTCTTCACCAGGCCCAGGTTGGTGTGGTCGGCTTCCACCTGAATGATCTTGGCGTCCTTCGGCCAGTAGTCCATGCCGTACTGCGGCAGTGTGCCAAACGGGCCCAGCCGCGAACCCAGCGCGATGACCACGTCGGCCTGCGCCATCAGCTTCATCGCCGCCTTGCTGCCCTGGTAACCCAGCGGGCCACACCACAGCGGGTGGCTGGCGGGGAAGCTGTCGTTGCGCAGATAGCCGTTGACCACTGGCGCGCCCAGGCGTTCAGCCAGCGCCTTGCATTCGTTGACGGCGTTACCCAGCACCACACCGCCGCCGGCAATGATGACCGGGAACTTGGCCGTGCTCAGCAAGTCCACGGCAGCCTGCAGGCTCATCTCGCCGCCGCTGCCGCGCTCCACGCGCATGGGCTGCGGAATTTCGCAGCTGATTTCGCCGTAGAAATGGTCACGCGGAATGTTCAACTGCGTTGGGCCCATTTCCGACATCGCGCGGTCGAAGCAGCGTGCGGTGAATTCGGCCATGCGCTTGGGGTTGTTCACATGGCCCTGGTACTTGGTGAACTCCTGGAACATGGGCAGCTGCTGCGCTTCCTGGAAACCCCCCAGGCCCATGCCCATGGTGCCGGTTTCGGGCGTGATCATCACCACCGGGCTGTGTGACCAGTAGGCCGCGGCAATGGCCGTTACGCAGTTGCTGATGCCGGGGCCGTTCTGGCCGATCACCACGCCGTGGCGGCCACTGACACGCGCATAACCGTCGGCCATGTGCGCGCCACCTTGTTCATGCACCACCGGGATCAGCGTGATGCCGGCCGGCGCAAAGATGTCCATCGCGTCCATGAAAGCCGAGCCCATGATGCCGAACAGGTGCGTCACGCCGTTGGCAACCATGGTTTCGACAAAGGCCTCGGAAGGTGTCATCTTCTGCACGCCTTGCACGGCCTGGCGGGTGGGGATCTTGTCGGGTGCGTTCATGGTGCGGGTCCTGGGCTGGGAACGGTTGAAACTTCAATTTCCGGTACACCGGGTTCCGGATTATTACCAGAACACAGCCGCGCACGCTACCATCGTGGCCATGAAACGTGATGCGCAGTCGGCCCTGATGACCAGCCCGTCGGTGGGCCCCATCAACCACACCCCCGAAGCAGCCAGCGCTGACACCCCGGCGCTGCGCCTGTTTGCGCTGCTGGAACAGGTCGCTGCACGCGACCACCTGTTCAGCCTGCAAAGCCTGGTGGAAAACACCGGCTGGCCCAAACCCAGCGTGCACCGCATGTTGCAGCAGCTGGAAACTGCAGGCCTGGTGCAGCGTGACGGCGACGCACGCCACTACAGCACCGGCTTGCGGCTGCGGCGTTTTGCACACACGCTGCTGGCCAACAGCACGTTTCACGGTGCGCGCCACCGCGTGCTGCGTGCGCTGGTGGACGAAGTGGGCGAAAGCTGCAACATCACCGCGCTGGCTGGCAGCGAGGTGGTGTACCTGGACCGCGTGGAAACCGCGGCGCCACTGCGTTTTTACCTGCACCCGGGCTCACAGGTGCCGGTGCATTGTTCGGCCAGTGGCAAGGTGTTTTTGTCGCAGATGCTGCCCGAACAGCAAAAGCGTCTGCTGCGGGCCGCGCCGCTGGAACGCTGCACAGCCGCCACGTTGACCGACCCCAACCTGTTGGGCCGTGAATTGGCCGATGTGGCCGCCCAGGGCTACGGCCTGGACCGCGAAGAATTCTTGCCCGGCCTGGTGTGTGTGGCCGTGCCGGTGCCCCCTGCCGACACCACGGGCCGCGCTGCCCTGTGTGTGGCTTTGCAGGCGCCCGCCGTGCGCCTTTCAATCCCGCAAGCCCTGGCCTGGCTGCCGGCGCTGCAGCGCGCGGCGCAGGCGCTGGGGCGGCTGGAAGCCGATGCCTTGGCGGCATCGCGCGCCCCAGCAGCAGCCCGCCCTGCGGCCCACACGGTTCAAACCGTCAAAGCTGCCCAAGCCTCGAAATCGGCTAAAGCGGCCAAAGCGTCCCAAGCGGCCCAAGCGGCCCAAACACTTGCGCACGAACCATCCACCGCCCCACCCCGGCGACCGCAGAAGCCCCGATGACCGAGCTTGCCGACCTTCAACCCGACACCACGGTGTCGGTGCGCGACACCTTCGGCATCCACAGCGCACTGCACGTGCCGGCTTTCAGCCAGCGCGAAGCGCATGTGCCTGAAGTTGATGGCGCCTACCGTTTCAACCCGCAGGTCACGCTGGCCATCCTGGCCGGTTTTGCGCACAACCGCCGCGTGCTGGTGCAGGGCCTGCACGGCACCGGCAAAAGCACACACATCGAACAAGTGGCGGCGCGCCTGAACTGGCCCTGTGTGCGCGTGAACCTGGACGGCCACGTCAGCCGCCTTGACCTGGTGGGCCGCGACGCCGTGGTGCTGCGCGACGGCCAGCAGGTGACGGAATTCCAGCCCGGCATCGTGCCCTGGGCACTGCAGCGACCGGTGGCCTTGATCTTCGACGAATACGACGCCGGTCGGCCCGACGTGATGTTTGTCATCCAGCGCGTGCTGGAACGCGAGGGCCGCTTCACGCTGATGGACCAGAACCGCGTGCTGCAGCCACACCCTGCATTTCGTTTGTTCGCCACCGCCAACACGGTGGGCCTGGGCAACCTGAACGGGCTGTACGCGGGTGCACAACGCCTGAACCATGCGCAGATAGACCGCTGGAACATTGTGGCCGCGCTGAACTATCTGCCGGCGGCTGAAGAAGTGGCCATCGTGCAGGCCCGGGTGCCAGCGCTGGCGGGCGACGAAGGCCGCGCGCTGGTGCACCAGATGGTGGCGCTGGCCGACATGACACGCAAAGGTTTTGCAGCCGGTGACCTGTCGACGCTGATGTCGCCCCGCACCGTCATCACCTGGGCCGAAAACCTGCAGATCTTTGACGACGTGGCGGTGGCTTTCCAGCTGTCGTTTGCGAACAAGTGCGACGACGCCGAACGGCCGCTGGTGGCTGAATACTTCCAGCGCTGTTTTGGCCGTGAGCTCGACCGCGCTGCAACGGACTGAGAGCCCCCTGCCGTGAGCGAAGCCCAGACCGCCGCCCGCCACCAGCAGCGTGTGGAAGAGCTGTGCGCAGCGGCCATCCGCGCACTGTGCGGGCAGCCCGACCTGCACTTCCGCGGCCGCCGGCTGCACCGCGGCCGCGACCGGCTGCCGCTGTATGCGCCGCACCTGCACCCGCGCATCGAAGACGACGATTTCGGGTCTTTTCGCGGCGCCGCCGATGGCCTGGCGCTGCGCCTGCGCTGGTCCCACGCCGCGCTGCACCAGCAGCTGGCACCTACCGAGCCGGTGCGCCGCATGTTGTTCGACATGCTGGAACAGTTTCGGGTGGAGTCGCTGGCCGAACACTGGCCCGGCGTGCGCCACAACCTGCGCCACCGCTTCGAACAGTGGACGCTGGCTGCGCACCATGGCGGCCTGACCAACACCGCGCGCGGCCTGCTGTTGATGACGGTGGCGCAGATGTGCCGTGCGCGGGTTACCGCCGAGCCGGTGGTGGAAGAGCTGGAAGACCGCATCGAGGCCACGCGCGCCGGCATCGGCCCGCTCTTGGGCGCTGGGCTCGGGCCTCTGCGCCTCAGCCGGCACGACCAGGCGGCGTATGCACCCGCAGCGCTGGCTGTGGCCGAGGCCGTGGCGCAGCTGTTGGAAGCCAGCGGCGATGGCCTGGCCATCAACCACACGGCGAGCGCTGCCCATGACGAACGGGTGGCTTTCGGCTTTCTGCTCGAACCCGACGAACAGGCCGAAGCCGATGGACAGACTGCCGTCGTGCTGGGCAGCAGCCGCGTGTTGCTGGGCAGCGCCAGCGGTTACCGCATCTACACGACCGCCTACGACCGTGTGCTGCGCCCGGCGGCAACGGTGCGCCGCGCCCAGCTGGACGAATTTCGTCAGCGGCTGGACGGCCTGGTGGCGGCCCAAGGGCTGAACTTGAACCGTCTGGCGCGGCAGCTGCAAGCCGCACTGTCGCGCCCGGCGCGCGACGACTGGGCCAATGCGCAGGAAGAAGGCTTGATCGACGGCCGTGCGCTGTCGCAACTGGTGGCTTCACCCACCGAGCGGCGCCTGTTTAGACAAGAACTGCAAGAGCCACAGGCCGACGCCACTGTGACCTTTTTGCTCGACTGTTCGGGTTCGATGCGCCAGCACAACGACTCGGTGGCGTTGCTGGTGGATGTGTTGGCGCGGGCGCTGGACATGGCGGGTGTGCCCAGCGAAGTGCTGGGCTTCAGCACCGGCGCCTGGAACGGTGGCCGCGCGGCGCGTGACTGGCAACGTGAAGTGCAGTCTAACGGCCAACCGCAGCACCCCGGTCGCGTGGCCGAAACGGCGCACCTGATTTTCAAGAGCGCCGACACACGCTGGCGGCACGCCAGGCGCGACATCGCGGCACTGCTGCGGCCCGACCTGTACCGTGAAGGCGTGGATGGCGAGGCCCTGCAATGGGCCGCTGCGCGCCTGCTCACGCGCAGCGAAAACCGCAAGCTGCTGGTGGTGGTGTCTGACGGCTGCCCGATGGAAGCGGCCACCCAGCAAGCCAACGACGAACATTACCTGGATCACCACCTGCAGCAGGTGGCCGGCGCGATCGAGCAGCAGGGCGACATCGAACTGGCCGCGCTGGGCGTGGGCCTGGATCTGAGCCCCTACTACCGCCGGGCGCGTGTGCTGGACCTGCAGCAGGGCATCAGCAGCCGGCTGCTGCAAGAGGTGGTGGTTTTGCTGGCCGGCGGCAGGCGGGGCTGAGTGGGCCGGTAAAGGACGGGTGGCGCTGCGGGTGGGCATACAGCGCCCAACCTGCTACAGCCGAGCCGCCAGCCTGGTGCCCTGGTCGATGGCGCGTTTGGCGTCCAATTCACCGGCTTCGTCGGCACCACCGATCAGCTGCACCTTGACACCCGCCGCCAGCAGCGGCGCCTGCAATTCACGCAGCGGTTCTTGGCCGGCGCACAACACCAGGTTGTCAAATTCCAGCACCTTGCCGTCTTGCCGTTTGTTGCCGAAGGTGACAAACAGACTGACGCTGTCGCTCTTTCCATCCCTTTTCAGATCGTTATGTCCACCGCTCACCGCAGGGCCCGCGATGCGTTCGTAATTCACGCCGGCCAGCATTTCAACGCCTTTCATTTTCAGCGCGGCGCGGTGTATCCAGCCGGTGGTTTTGCCCAAGCCGGCGCCGTGTTTGCCGGCTTTGCGCTGCAGCAGCGTCACCTGCCGGGCGGCGGCTTCAGGCTGCGGCCTGACAACACCACCGCGGTGCTGTTCAGGGTCGGCCACACCCCATTCGCGCAGCCAGGCGGCCAAGTTGGTGGTGTTGGATGGGTGGCCGAGGTCGGCGCCGTGGGCCAGGTATTCGGCCACGTCAAAACCGATGCCACCTGCGCCGATGATGCCCACGCGCTGGCCAACCGGCTTCTTGTGCAGCAAGACGTCGATGTAGCTCAGCACCGCAGGGTGGTCCTGCCCGGGAATGCGCGGGTCGCGCGGTGTCACGCCAGTGGCCAGCAGCACCTGTGCATAGCCGCCGGCAACCAGTTGCTCGGTGTTGACGCGCTGGCCCAGATGTTGCACCACGTTCAGGGTGAGCAGCCGGCGGCTGAAATAACGCAAGGTTTCTTCAAACTCTTCCTTGCCCGGGATGGTCTTGGCCATGTTGAACTGGCCGCCAATGCGGGCTGCACTGTCGAACAGGTGCACCTCAAAGCCGCGTTCAGCCAGCGTGCAGGCCGCCGCCAGCCCGGCCGGGCCGGCGCCCACCACGGCCATGCGTTGGCGCGCGGCCTGGTTTTCCGCAACCACCGAAATGACCAGTTCGGTTTCGAAGCAGGCGCGCGGGTTGACCAGGCAACTGGCGATGCGGTTCTGAAACGCATGGTCCAGGCAGGCCTGGTTGCAGGCGATGCAGGTGTTGATCTCGTCGCTGCGGCCGCTTTGCGCCTTGGCCACAAACGCGGGGTCGGCCAGGAAGGGCCGCGCCAGACTCACCAGGTCGGCGCTGCCATCGGCCAGCACGGCTTCAGCCACCTCGGGGGTGTTCAGGCGGTTGCTGGTCACCACCGGTATGAAATTGCCCTCAGCGCGCAAGGTGGTGCGCAGCTTCTTGGTCACCCACGCAAAAGCCGCACGCGGCACGCTGGTGGCGATGGTGGGCACACGCGCTTCGTGCCAGCCGATGCCGGTGTTCAGGATGTTGGCGCCAGCGGCGGTGACGGCGCGCGCCAGCTGCAGCACCTCGGGCCAGCTGCTGCCGTCGGGTATCAGGTCGATCAGGCTGATGCGGTAAATGACGATGAAGTTCGGGCCCACCGCTTCGCGCACACGCTGCACCACGTCCACCGCCAGCCGCATGCGGTTGGCATAGTCGCCGCCCCAGCGGTCGGTGCGGTGGTTGGTGTGCGTCACCAGAAACTGGTTGATGAAGTAGCCCTCACTGCCCATCACTTCCACCCCGTCGTAGCCGGCCTCTTGGGCCAGCCGCGCACAGCGTACAAAAGCGTTGATCTGGCGCTGGATGCCGCGCTCGGACAGTTCACGCGGCGTGAACGGCGAGATCGGGCTTTGCAGGCGCGAAGGCGCCACACACAAAGGGTGGTAACCATAGCGGCCGGTGTGCAAGATCTGCAGCGCAATCAGGCCCCCTTCGGCATGCACGGCATCGGTCACCAAGCGATGGCGCTGTGCAGCGCCCGACGTTGACAGCGTGCCTGCAAAAGGCTTCGCCCAGCCCTCAATGTTGGGCGCAAAACCACCGGTCACTATAAGGCCCACGCCGCCGCGTGCACGCTCGGCATAAAAAGCCGCCATGCGCGCAAAGTGTTTGCGCCCGTCTTCCAGCCCGGTGTGCATGCTGCCCATCAGCACGCGGTTTTTCAACGTCGTGGCGCCCAGGTTCAGCGGCGCCAGCAGGTGCGGGTAGGGGGCGTGGGGTGTCATTCGGCGGCCTCTTGCTGCCCACGCCGCTACACGCTCGGCGTGTTGATGCGGTGCCCGCCGGCCAGCAGTTCGTCCACCAGTTTCAGCACCAGGGCGCCTGGCGCCGAATAGGGATCGAACTCGGGGTGCTGCATGCGAATCATCGCGTCGTCATCGGGCAGCACCACATGGGCCATCGACCAGTCGCGGTAACGGCGCTGGCCAATTTCTTCGAAGGACAACATCTGCACGTCCTGGTGGCGCCGGTCCTGCAGAATGTGGGCGTACAGGCGGTTGACCACGCTGCGCTCACCTTCCAGCACCTGCAGGTACAGGCCCTGGCCCTGGCACAACACGCCGCTGACACCGTGCGCCTTGTTGTGCGCCTGCGCCGCAGACAGGATGCCCGCGGTCACGGTGCCGGTTTGCGGCCCTGCCGAACGGCTGACATACAAAACCCGAACCAGCATGGCGGTCTCGCTTTTTTCCTACCGGCGCCTGAAAGGGCGCCGCGCGCTGCATGATGACCGAAAGCGCTGGTTTTTCGTGCAGCCGTGATGGAGTGGCCGTTGGCACCGTGTTGCCAACCCGAGTTCGGCGCTGTCTGGGTATGCTTGGCTGCCGGCATCATGATGATGTTGCACCCCCCCCGGAGCCCCCCGCCATGCAGACGCTCGACGACATGCGCAGCCTGCACCTGATCAGCGACGATCAGCACGCCCAGATCGGCGCCTGGATTGCCGCCAGCAAAACGCCCGAGGCCATCATGCAGATGCCGCCCCACCTGTGGCGGGCCTTCACGCTGGCCAGCGTGCTGATGGGCTTTGATGCCGACCTGGACCAGCCACCGCCGATGGGCAGCGACGGAGCCTGACCGAGCCCTTGTCAGGTCAGTCGATACAGATCCAGCAGCACCGCCCGCGCTTCACGCTGACCCACCGCGATGGCCATCACCTTGTTCAGGTGCAGCCACTGCGGCGCACCGGTGGTGAAACGCACCAGCGTGCGGAAAAAGTATTCGTCGCGCGCCACCATTTCGCCGCGCGCCAGACGCGCCATCACGGGCGGCGGGCCGTGGCGCAGGCCTTCGCTTTTGACCTCAATCAGCGCGCCATCGTCGCTGCGGATCACGTAGTGCGCGGCTATCTCCAGCACGCCGTCACTGCGCGCCACCTGCCAGTCCACGCCGCCACTGACCAGCGTGCCGTTCAGCTCGGGCCCCTGCACGGTGCCGCCGCCCAGCGGAACAAAACGGCGCTCGCCACAGGGCGCGGGGCCCAGGCTGACCAGCACGTCCACTTCACAGCGGATGTGGGTCATCGGCAGCAGCACCGGCGCTGCCGGCATGGGCGCGTTCATGTTGAAGTCTTCTTTGGTTGTTGCTGGGTGTCAGCCACAGTGTACGGAGCTCAGGGGCGCCGAAAAGGCGCCGAAAAGCAGCCGAACAGCCGCCGAACGGCCGCGCCCCAGCCGGCGCCGTTCAGTGCGCGGCTGGCAACCTGAACTGCAACACCTCGCCGGCCAGGCTGTGCGCCTGTTGTTGCAGGCTGCCTGCAGCGGCCGCGGTTTGCTGCACGAGCGCGGCGTTTTGCTGCGTCACGCTGTCAAGCTGCTGCACGGCCCGCACCGACTGCATCACACCCGCCGTCTGCTCACGCGCGCCCACCGACACCTGGGCCAGCAATTGGTCAACGCGCCGTGCGCTGGCGACGATGGCCTGGATTTGGTCTCCGGCTTGCTGAACCACTTTCACGCCGCTTTTGGTCTGCCCGAGGCTGGTGCCCACGAGCAACTTGATCTCGCGTGCAGCGTGGGCCGAACGATGCGCCAGCGCCCGCACCTCACCGGCCACGACCGCGAAGCCAAGACCTTGCTCACCAGCCCGCGCCGCTTCCACCGCAGCGTTGAGCGCCAGGATGTTGGTCTGGAATGCGATGCCGTCGATGGTGGCAATGATGTCGCCTATGCGCACCGAGCTGCCATTGATGACCTGCATGGTCTGCACCAGTTCAGCCACGATGCGGCCGCCCTGTTCTGCCTGCTCGGCATTGGCCACCGCAAGCCGGCTGGCTTCACCCACCGCTTCTTCGCCCCGCTTGACGGTAGCGGCAATCTCTTCCATGGCCGAAGCGGTCTCTTCCAGGTTCGCAGCCGAGTTCTCGGTGCGCGAGCTCAGGTCGTGGGCGCCGCTGGCGATCTGCGTGCTGGCGCTCACGATGCTGTCGGATGTGACCCGCACCTGGCTGACGATGCGGCGCAGTGCGGCCTGCATGGCGGCCAGCGTGAGCATCAGGCGTGCAGCCTCATCACCGCCCCAGGCGCGCGGCTGCGTGGTGAGGTCGCCATCGCGCATCGCATTGATGTGGAACTCGACTTCGTGCAGACCACCTTCCAGCACTTTGCGGAAGCTCATGAACAGGTACAACACCGCCAGACCGGCGAATACCAGCACCGCCGCCACGGCTGCGCGGCGTTGTTCAAGCCCAGCGATGCGCAGCGCCAGCAGCTTGTCCAGCCGATCGAGAGAGACCGACTGTGATCTGATCAGGCTGTCGACAGCGATGTTGCCGGCGTCACGCAGCTTGGCGGGCGATTCGCTCGATTCGACCACGTCATGAAAGCGGTGCAGTGCGGCGCTGGTAGCGTCAAAGTCGACGGTGCGCGTCCAATCTGGATGCACGCTCTGCACCTTCTTGGTGCCGCTGGCCCACCGCGCGTCGACGTGGTCACCCACGGCTTGCTGTGCATGCATCAGGCGGATCACTGTGGGCCCACCTAACGCGCCGCCGGCCAGCGCGCTTGCCATGTCACGCAGCTGTGCAGTGGCTTCCAACAGCGTGGGCAGCGTGCCGGTTGCCGCATCCATCAGGTAGTAGGTGTCGAGGTCGGGGTCGAGCGTGAGGTTGCTGTTGTCGGTGGCCAGCGCAATCAAGTCCAGCAGGGTCTGCAAGCGGTCGTTGTGTGCCGCCAGCACCTTGTCAAAACCGGCCGCATGGCCCGGCAATGCGGCGCCCTTGCCGCGCAGGCTGCCGAAAGTTTTGGTGGTGTCGAGTTCGGCGCCCAGATGGGCATCGGTGGCAGCCAGGCGCTGCAGGCTGGCCTCGATCGCCGCGCGCACCTCGGCCAGCTCAATCGGGTCGCTGCCCTGGACCACGGCCTGCAGCGCGAAGTAGCGCTCGCGTTGCAGGTCGCGCAGCAGCGGCATTGCATCGCGCACGTAGGCCACGCCCATACGTTCTTTGGCCGAAAAAGTTGATGACCGCAGCCTTGTCGCTGAAATATG
>JANNMQ010000726.1:0-13479 GCA_031398045.1 Rubrivivax sp. | reverse complement strand
CATCAAAGGCTGCCTGCACCAGCAGCGCCAGCACGGCCGCTGGCAGTGCGCCGGCCAGCATCAGACCGCTGTCGCTGACCGCCAGGCCGGCCACGATGCGTTCACCCAAGCCCCCGGCGCCGATAAACGCTGCCACGGTAGCGGTGCCCACATTGATGACGGCAGCCGTTTTTACGCCGGCCAGCAAAACCGGCCGTGCCAACGGCAGTTGCACGCTCCACAGGGCCTGACGGGCGGTCAGGCCCAATGCCTGTGCAGCCATCGTCAAACCCGGCGCCACACCATTCAAGCCGGCGTGGGTGTTGCGCACGATCGGCAGCAGCGCATAAACAAACAGCGCCAGCAGCGCAGGCCAGAACCCGATGCTGCCCAGCAACGCAATCAAAAACGCCAACAAGGCCAGTGACGGCACCGTTTGCATCACGCCCACGGCCCCCAGCAGCCAGCCGGCCCAGCGGGGACGCGCCCAGGCCCAGATGCCGATGGGCACACCCACAAGCACCGCCAGCAACAGCGAACCAAACACCAGCGCCAGGTGCTGCGAGGTAAGCCGCCAGAGGTCGGGCGCAAAAGTGCGCTGCCACACGTTCGCGCGGGGCGCGGCTGGCGGCGTCAAGGCGGCGGAGCTTGGAGTCCCCTGCGCCACGCCGGCCAGAAAGCGCCGGGCCACTTCAGAAAAACTCAGCCCATCGAGTTCCACCTGCGCGTTCAGCGCCGTCATCGTGGTTTCGTTGATGCGCCCGGCCAGCGCCTGCAGCGGCCGCTCGTCGAGTGTTTGGCGCATCAGCAGCACTGCGTCATAACGTGGGAAAAAGTTGCGGTCGTCGACCAGCACCCGCAATACATAACGGCCCACCTTGGCGTCTGTGGAGTACACGTCGATCAGGTCCACCTGGCCTGCCTTCATGGCTTCATAGGCCAGGCCATGGTCCAGCGCCGAGCCCGCAGCCAGCGTCAAGCCATAGGCTTTGACCAGCGCCGGCCAGCCGTCTGCACGCACCTGAAATTCATGTGACAGACCCAGTTTCAACGCGCCAGGGGGCAGCTTGGCGAGGTCGGAAATGGTCTTCAAACCCCACTGTTGAGCCACGTTGTCACGCAGCGCCAGCGCGTAGGTGTTGTTGAAACCCAGCGGCACACCCACCTTCAGGCCGCGCGGCGCCAGCCATTGGTTCAGTTGTGCGAGGTCGGGGTTGCCGTCGCGCTTGAGGATTTCGCGCACGATGGTGCCCGTGTATTCCGGGTAGACCTGCACCGCACCGCTTGCCAGTGCCTGCTCCAGGATGCCGGTGTTGCCCAAGCCCTGCTGATGCTGAGCCTGCACACCGGCTTGCTGCAGCGTCTGGCGCACGATTTCACCGAGGATGTAGCTTTCGGTGAAGCGCTTGGAGCCCACCTGCACCGCGTCGGCAGCCCACAGCGCAGCCGGCAGCACGCAGCTCAAGACCGCACACAACGCTTGCAGGCACAGCCTTCGCAGGTGGTCAAGATTCATGACCGCATTCTGCAGCCTGGCCACCAACCAGGCTGCAGGCGTGGACGACTACAACTTGCCAGCCCGCGTGGTGGCCAGTTCGTCGGCAGCGGCCGCAAAGTCGGTGTAGCTGGCTTCGGCCACCATCAGCCTGTCTTCGGTCAGGAAGTCAGACCGGTCGTGCAATTGCACAGGCGATTGCACACGCGATTGCACAGGCCGCGCTGCGGCCAAAGGCGGCAAGGGTGCCGCTTCCAGCGCCAGCATCAGACGTTCCAGCAAATCGTGCAATGGCGGGTCGTCGGCCGGCACGGGCAGCCCTGAAAGCTGGCTGCACAGTTTCACCAGCACCGGGCGCGACATGCCTGCAAGCACACAAGCGCCATGCAGTTCAAGTGCATTTTCCAGCGCCGCCAGATGGGGCAATCCTTGGCGCACACCCGGCGCCTTGTTGAGCAACTGTGACAGCGACTGCCGCATCAGGCGGCCACGCAACCGGTCCAAGGCCTGTTCGGTCGCCAGTGGGTTGGGCGCAGGCGCTGCAGCCAGGCCTGCGGCAGGCTGCGCTGCAGCCAGGGGTGGCGAGCGCGTGGCAACTGGGTGCTGAGGCATGTTGCAAGGATGAACTGAAAGCCAGCCCGTATCCAGTGGTAACCGCCACAGTGCTGTGACAAATGTCCGCTCAGCAAGGGCTGCAAACGCGCCACCCGCGCCACTCTTGCGGCTGCTTCTTAGAGCCCGCGCTGCTGACCGGCTCGCCCCGGCCAGACCTTCAACGTGCGCTCCAGATCGTCCAGCACCTCATCCAGGCGCTGCAGCGCGCGCCCGGCAGGGCTGCCAGCGGGCTTGCTGCGGGGCTTGACCAGGCTGCGCTTGGGGTCGTCCAGCACCGCCGCGTCCAGCGCCAGGCCGTGCCGTTGCAGCAGCTGCGCCATGGTGCCGCGGCGCGACCTCAGTTCGGCCCTGGTGCGCTGGTAGGCGTGTTCCGCCAGCTGGCGCCTCTGGCCGTAAGCAAAGGTGTTGGCACCAAACATCTCAGGGTCGCTGTGGTCGGGTTCAAACAGCAGGATGTCGGTGTCGGGGTGGCTCGTTTCGTAGCCCTTCATGCCCAGTTCCAGCCGCGAATGGATCAAGGTGCGGAAAGTCTGGCTCAGCACCACCGGCAAGCCGCCGTCCACCAGCTGCGGGATGCTGCGGCGCGCACCGCCCAGCACGCGGTGGCGCGTGGCCTGGCGGGTATCAAAAGGCACCAGCGGGTTCAAGCACAGCACCAAGTCGAGGCCCATGTCCAGCAACACGCTGGCGTGCAGGGTCTTTTTCAAGGCACCGTCCACATACCAGCGGCCGTTGATGGGCACGGGCGGAAACAGGCCCGGCAACGCCGCACTGGCTGCCGCGGCTTCAGAGATGGGCACATGGTCCCAGCCTGGCAGGCCGAAGGGGGCCGCCTCGCCGCTGTCCAGGTCGGTGGCCACCAGCACCAGGCGGCGCTGCAGCTGCCTGAAATCATTGCTGCGGCCTGGTGCGGTCAAAAGCTGCTTCACTTGCGCCTGCACCGGTCCGTGACTGAACAGGCCGGTGGGCAATGCCCGCGCCAGGTGTTCCAGCGTGGCCAGCCCCGAGCGCTGGCGCAGCGCCAGGCCAACCCCGGCTTGCACCACCAGCGCCGGCAGTCGCGCCAGACGGCCCGCAAATTCAGCCAGAGCCGGCCTGACAAACACCCCGGGCCGCACGATGTCACCCCGGGGGCCGTCGTTTTCTATGAAGGCGTTGAACAGCTGGCGCGGCGTCATGCCGTTGGCCAGCGCAGCCGCCACCAGGCCGCCGGCTGACACGCCCACGTAACCGTCCAGGGCATTCAAGTCCAGTCCCGACACCGCCTCGTCCAACGCACACAGCACGCCAATTTCGTAGATGGCGCCCAGAGGGCCACCGCCGGCCAGCGCCAAGCCGATGCGCGGGCGTCTGGCGCGGGCACGAGGGCGCAGGCGCTTTGCAGCCGCAGCCGAGGTAAAAAAAGGCGCCTCCAAGGGCGCCCGTTGCTTCACCTTCATGGCAGATCGCCGTGATGCATCGCGTTAAAACCGGCCAGCGGCTGTGTTCAAGCGGCCTTGGCCACACGCCGGGTGGCAGGCTTCACTGCAGTTGCGGCCCTGGACGCAGCCTTGGTGGCCACCGGTTTGGCTTTGGCCACCGGCTGCGCCACCTTGGCAGCCGCACTGCGTGCCCGCGTCACGGCAGCGGGTGTTTTGACGGCAGCGGCTTTTGCCGGCGCCGATTTCGACAGCTTGGCCACGGCAGCAGCGAGTTCGTCCACGCGCTTGGCCAGGGCTTCCACATCGGCTGCGGTAGGCACACCCAGCTTGTTCATGGCTTTGGCGGTGCGCTGTTCAAAGATTTGTTCCAGCTTGTCCCAGTTCTGGCCGGCTTTGGCCGTCACGGTGTCTGCCATCGCACTCATCTTGCCGGTGACTTCGCTGATCTTGTCTTCGGCAATGCCTTGGGTCTTTTTCTGCAGGTTGGTGCCTTCTTTGACCAGCGCCTCAAAGACCTTGGTGCCCTCTTCCTGCGCCTTGCTGAAGGCGCCCATGCCAGCCAGCCAGATTTGCTGTGCCGATTCCTTGACCGAGTTGGCCAGTTGGCTGTCCATCAAGCCAGCGGCTGCATGTTTGGCCGGGCCGTTGTGGGTGTCGGCGGCGCTATTCATCTTCTTGACCATGGGGGTGCTCCTCAATTTGTTCAGGGTGTTGCGGCGTAAACCGTGCGACGGAATATAGGGTTCCCCCCTGGGGGATGCAGCCTAAAACTCTAGTGAGACGGCTCTATGCTCGAAGCTGGAAGTGCACCGCGTTGCGGTGTTTGCAGGCGGCCGCCTGCCGCGCCCTAGACACAGTTCAGGAGACCCACATGCGTTATTTCGTCACCGGTGCCACCGGCTTCATCGGCAAACGCCTGGTCAAGGCCTTGCTGGCGCGCAAAGGCGCCACCGTGCACTTTCTGGTACGCCCAGGCAGTGAAGGCAAGTTGGCAGCCTTGTACGACTACTGGGGCGTGAACAAGGCCCGTGCGGTGCCTGTTACCGGCGACTTGACGGCCAAGAAGTTGGGGGTGGCAGCCGACGCTATCAAAGCCCTGAAAGGCCAGGTCGACGCCGTGTACCACCTGGCTGCGGTTTACGACCTGAGTGCCGACGCTGACAGCCAAGTTGAAGTGAACATCGATGGCACGCGCAACATGGTTGAATTTGCCAAAGCCGTTGATGCGGGCCACGTGCACCACGTCAGCAGCATCGCCGCCGCAGGCCTGTACGAAGGTGTGTTCCGCGAAGACATGTTCGACGAAGCCGAGGGCCTGGACCACCCTTATTTCATGACCAAGCACGAAAGCGAAAAGATCGTGCGCAAGGAATGCAAACTGCCATGGACGGTGTACCGCCCGGCGCTGGTGGTGGGCGACAGCAAAACCGGCGAGATGGACAAGATCGACGGGCCCTACTACTTCTTCAAGCTGATCCAGCGCATGCGGCAGATTCTGCCGCCCTGGATGCCCAGCATGGGCATCGAAGGTGGGCGCATCAACATCGTGCCGGTGGACTTCGTGGTGCAGTGCATCGACCACATCAGCCATGCCAAGACCGACATCAAAGGCAAGGCCTTCCACCTGGTGGACCCCGAGGGCTACCGTGTGGGTGACCTGTTGGACATCCTCAGCAAGGCCGCACACGCGCCGAAGATGAACCTGTTTGTCAACGCCGCGCTGCTGGGCTTCATACCGAAAAGCGTGAAGAAGGGAATGATGGCGCTGGCCCCAGTGCGCCGCATACGCAACGCGGTGATGAAGGACCTGGGCCTGCCCGACGACATGTTCACTTTCATCAACTTCCCCACGCGCTACGACCGGCGTCAGCTGGATGCGGTGTTGAAGGGCACCGGCATTGAATGCCCGAATCTGAACGACTACGCCTGGGTGCTGTGGGACTACTGGGAACGCCACCTCGACCCCGACCTCTTCATCGACCGCAGCCTGCGCGGCACGGTGGCCGGCAAGGTGGTGCTGGTCACTGGCGGCAGCTCGGGCATTGGCCTGGCTGCAGCGCACAAGTTTGCCGAAGCAGGCGCCACCACCCTCATTTGCGGCCGCGACCAAGACAAGCTGGATGAAGCCTGCGCCGAAGCCAAGGCCAAGGGTTACAACTTCGTGGCCTACCCGGCAGACATTGCTGACATGGCCGACTGCGATCGCTTCGTCAAGCTCTTGATCGAGAACCACGGGGGTGTTGACTTCCTGATCAACAACGCCGGCCGCAGCATCCGCCGCGCCATCGAAAGCAGCTACGACCGCTTTCACGACTTTGAACGCACCATGCAGCTGAACTATTTCGGCTGCCTGCGGGTGACCATGGGCCTGCTGCCCGGCATGGTGGCCAAGAAAAAGGGGCATGTGGTCAACATCAGCAGCATCGGTGTGTTGACCAACGCGCCCCGCTTCAGCGCCTATGTGGCCAGCAAGGCCGCGCTGGACGCCTGGACCCGTTGCGCCTCATCAGAATTTGCCGACCAGGGCGTGAGCTTCACCACCATCAACATGCCGCTGGTGCGCACACCGATGATCGCGCCCACCAACATCTACAAAAACGTGCCCACGCTGGCCCCCGAAGAAGCTGCCGACATGGTGGCGCAGGCCTGCATCAGCAAACCAGTGCGCATAGCAACCAGGCTGGGTATCACCGGCCAGGTGCTGCACGCGCTGATGCCGCGCGTGGCGCAGATCGGCATGAATACCTCGTTCCGCATGTTCCCGGATTCATCGGCCGCGAAGGGTGACAAGAGCGCCAAGCCGCAGCTCAGCGCCGAGGCGATGGCGATGCAGCAGTTGATGCGCGGCATTCACTTTTAGCAAGTCCTGAAGCGGCCCGTCCGGGGTGGGGGGCCACGCTTACCTCAGCACGCGATTGAAGCGTCTCCAGCGGTTGAGACCGTCAGCTCAAACTGCTGGCTGGTTTAGGGTGTGCCATTGGTCAGGCCGCAGCCAGCATGGTCAGCAGTTCGACAACGTGTTCCGCTGAGGGCAACTCAACGGTTCGAAACGCCAACTTCGCGTGTCTGTCAAACAGAAAGACCTGCGTCGAATGCGTTCCCGTCTTTGGCGGGACGCCACGCAGCATTTCCGACAGGACGTCGACATCCTGCACCCTGGGCGCGCCTGCCGTCCAAAAGCGGTGGTGACCGAAGCGGCCGAGCCAGCTGTGCAACACCTGCGGGCTGTCACCCAAGGGGTCGATAGTCATGCTCAGCAACTGCACGTCCGGTGCCTTGACTTTCTGGGCCACGGCTGCAAACACCGCGCCCTGAATGGGGCACGTGGACGAACAGCCGGCGAACATCAGCTGCACGGCAGTGACCTTGCCGCGCAGCAGTGTAGACAGGCCCATCGATCTGCCCAAGGTGTCGGTCAGCGGCAGATTGGGGGCAGGTACGCGTGGAAGTACCAGCCCCTGCGACACCTGTGTGGCGGCATCTACGCGCGCAACCTGACCCAGGCCGGCGACGGCGGCTGCGCCCAGCACCCGCCTTCGCGTCAGCATGCCAGTGCCGGTGCCGGTGCCATTCGGTGTCGCCATGCGATCAACGTTTGCCCACATTGGCCGAACGCACGAAGGAAACGACGTCGCGGATCTGCTCGTCGGTGAGCTCTTCGCCCCAGGGCGGCATTTTCGGCGAGCGCCCGAGCTTCTCGCGGCCCATTCGAACGATCAAAGCCAGGTAGGCGTCGGTCTTGTCGGTGGCGCGCAGATTGGCAGGCCTTGGGTCATACAGGCGTGCCGCACGGCCGTTGCCGTCGGCGTTCATGCCGTGGCAGGTGACGCAGTAGTTCGCGTAGACGAGCCCGCCGCGAAAGGCCGCCGCATCGGCGCTGTCTCTGGGCAAAAGGGGGCCTTGCGGCGCTTGCTGGGCGCCGGCGGCTACAGCCGCCAGTGCGAGCAGCGCACAGGCGGTGGATCGAATCAGCAGCCTCGCGTGGCGGGCGCGAGGAGCCGTCACTTCTCGACCTCGATAGTGAGCGTCATGTCGGGATGGATGGCGCACTCGATCTCGATCGTGCCAGCCTTGTCGAAGGTCACGCTCTTGGCTCCGCCCTGCGGATAGCTGCCAAGGTCGAAACTCTTCGCCGCAGACAGCGAAAAGACGTTGTGGGAGAACGGGTCTTCGTTGACGAACTTCACTGCATCCCCGACCTTGATCTTGAGCTTCTTGACGGAGAAGGCCTTGCCCTTTTGCGCGACGACTTGTTCGGCAGCTGCGGCGTTTGTCGTTGCCAAGGCCGCCGCAAGGGCCAGGGTCCAGGCGGTGCGACCTCGATTCGATTCAGAACGGTTCATGGTTCACTTTCCAGATTGGGCCGTGCGCACCGGCGCAGGCGTGATCGCTACGGTTGGGGATTGAGGCAATGCGGGAATCGAGATGGCGCTCGGCCGCCCGTTGAGCGCCATCATGAAGGCCACCAAGTCGGCCTTTTCTGCGCTGGTCAGGTTCAAGGGCCGGATGTCCATCGACAAATTGCTCTTGTCGTCGCCGCCGCGGTTGTAGTGCTCCACCACGTCCATCAGCGTGGTCGCAGAGCCGTCGTGGAAATACGGGGCTGTCAGTGCAATGTCGCGCATCGTCGGTGTCTTGAAGGCGCCCTTCATCGAAGCGACAGCCTTGATCTTGAAGCGACCTTCATCGGCCTTGCCTTCGGTCTGCTTCAGCCCGATGTTGTGGTAGCCGTTGTCGGTGAAGTTCGGGCCCCCGTGGCACTTGGCGCAATTGCCGCGCTCGGGGTCGTTGAACACCCTGTAGCCGCGGTACTCCTGGGCGGTGATCGCCTTGCGGTCGCCGGCCAGCCAGCGATCGAAGCGGGAGTCCTTGGACACCACCGTGCGTTCGAACGCCGCGATGGCTTTGGCAACGGTGTCCTCGCCGATCGGCTCGCCCGGGAAGGCCTTGTTGAACATCGCGACGTACCCATCGACCGAGCCCAGCAGGTGCAAGGTAGCGGTGAAGTCGGTCTTCATTTCCTCCGGCGTCTTCATCGGCCCGAGTGCCTGGTCTTCCAGTGACTTCTTGCGGCCATCCCACATGAACTGCGTGTTGTAGGCCACGTTGACGATGGTGGGCGTGGCGCGGCCCAGCACAGTGCCGTTGATGCCGACACCGGTCTTCAGCCCGTCTGACCAGCCCAGCGCCGGGTTATGGCAAGACGCACACGACACCGTGCCGTTGCCTGACAGGCGCGGGTCAAAGAACAGCGCCTTGCCCAGTTCCACTTTGGCGGGCGTCATGGGGTTGTGGGCCGCATCCGGTACCCGGCCCAGCATCCAGCCCTTGTCGGCCGCGCCAGGCGCGGGCACGCCCTGCGCGCTGGCGTCGACAGGGCCCCCTTGGGCGACACCAACGGCGGCGAGCAGGGCAGCAACAGCCAGCGCCCGAAAGTGCCGTACGCGCAGCGTGACGATGGACGAGCCGTGCATCAGGCGAGTCATGGGCAGAAATCCTTGGTGGGTTGCTTCTTTGGGGTAGCGAGCCTGACTGGGCTCTAAGGGCGCCAGAGGGGTGCGACGCTCAGACCTGTCTCAACAACGACGTTACGGAGCTTGCCCAGGACTTATCGGCCGAAAAACCCGTGCTTGAGTCGCAAGTCGGCGCTTCAACGCCCAGAGCTCGGCGGAGTCGCTGGGCAATCCGCGAACAGCAGGGTCGCAGGGTCTCATTTCGGCACAAGTGCCGCCCCCGCCCTGCCGACAATGAGCCAAGACATCCCAGGCTGTCTGGCCTTGTCCGGCACTTCGCCAGACCCGTGCATAGCAAAAACGAGCCAACCACAATGGTCAAAGAAGTACGGTCATCAGCCTCAGGAGCACCGGTCCCGCACGTCCTGGGGTTCTTTGCCCACCACGGTCTGTGGGCGCCGGGGGTGCGCGTGTTTCGGCGGCTGACCTTCCGCAGCAAGGCGATGCTGATCTCGGTCGTGTTCCTGGTACCGATTGCCGCGCTGAGCCTCCAATATGTGCGCCAGTCCACCGAGTTGCTTCGATCCAGCGAAAACGCGAAAATCGGAATCGCCTATGCCTCCGAGGTGCTGCCGCTTCTGAAGCTGCTGCAGCAACAGCGATCGACCATCCTGCAGCAAAGCGGTGCTGACGGCGACGGTACTGAATTGAAGGCCACGGCTGATGCAATTGCCGCGCAGTTCAAGCGCGTGACCGAGGTCGATGCACAACACGGCGAACTCCTGCACACCAAGGAAGCGCTGGACGTGCTTCGCGCCAACATGGAAAAGGCCGCGGCCCAGCAGGGCAACAAGAACCTGCTGGCCGTGCACAAGAGGCAGAGTCAGGCGATCGATGCCGCGCTGGCCCTGCTGGACGCCGTGCTGGACGGCTCGGGCCTGACGCTCGACCCGGATTCCGACTCCAACCGCCTGATGCAGACCGGCCTTGCGCAATTGCCCAGACTGACCGAAGCCACCCTGGCGGCCGACGACCTGGGACTGGCCGCAGCGAAAGGCGCCAATCCGCAAATGAGCGCCAAGTTGATGTTGCCGCTTCGGGCCGTCGGCGTCTATCTTGACGGACAGGCCAGGCTGGGGCTGGACAAGTTGGTGGCGGCACACCCCGAACTGGCAGAGCGCATCGCGTATGCCGCGACGCAAGAGGCCATGGCCAAGGTCGATGAATTGCTCAGTGGGCTGGGCGAGGAAGGGTGGAAGGCCGAGCCCGCAGCGCTCGTCTCGGCCCGCCAGGTAGTGATCGACCGCGCCAGCGAGTTGCAAGCCGCCATTGTCGCGGAGCTGCGCCTGCGGCAGCAGGCGCGCATCGACCTGATCTGGTTCGAGCGCGTGCTGCTGTTGGCGGTGCTCACCGTGGCCATGCTGCTGGCGAGTTATATGTTCCTGTCGTTCTCGCGCGTGATGCAGGGTGGGCTGAACGAAGTGCGACGCCACCTGCGCGCCATGACCGGCGGCGACTTGACGACTTCCCCCAACCCCTGGGGCAAGGACGAGGCTGCGCGCTTGATGTTGGACCTGCGGGCCATGCAGGACTCGCTGCGCGACATCGTCTCGCAGGTGCGCACGTCGTCCGAGGGCATCGTGAGCGCGAGTCTGCAGATCGCAAATGGGGCCTCCGAGCTGTCGACGCGCACCGAGCAAACAGCGTCCTCGCTGCAGCGCTCAGCGGCCTCATTGGAGCAGATCGGCACCACGGTCCGTCAAACCGCAGACGATGCCGGTCAGGCGACGGGCATCGGCAAGGAGAGCGCCGACGCGGCGGTCCGTGGTGGCGATGTGATTCGACGTGTGAACAGCACCATGCATGACATCCGGAACTCGTCGAGCAAGATCGGCGAGATCATCGGCGTCATCGACGGCATTGCCTTCCAGACCAACATCCTCGCACTCAATGCGGCAGTCGAGGCAGCACGCGCCGGTGAAGCAGGGCGGGGGTTTGCGGTGGTGGCGTCTGAAGTGCGTTCGTTGGCGCAACGAAGCGCCGCGGCGGCGCGCGAGATCAAGACCCTGGTTGGCGGCAGCATCGACAAGGTCAACACCGGCGTCAGCGTGGTTCAGGACGCCAGCACGGCCATGCATGACATCGTCTCGTCGGCGCAGCGCGTGAACGCCTTGCTCGACGGCATTGCCGTGGGCACCCGTGAACAGGCGCGTGGCGTGACCGACATCGGCTCGGCGGTCAGCGAAGTGGACTCGGTGACTCAGCAGAACGCGGCCTTGGTCGACGAAACCGTCAGCGCGGCAGCGGCACTGGAGGACCAGGCGCGGATGCTGGTCGACCGTGTTTCACACTTCCGACTTCCGGAAATAAGCATCAAGGCAGCTTGAGCGCCGCTACGCTGTCCGCGCCGCGACACGACGGCACAGCCCGCCGTGGCGCCAAGGCGGCCGGTGGATGCGACGGTCGGGCACGAACAGGACCCGGTGGCACTCCACGCAGCGAAGCCCCTCAAAGGGTTTCGGCAGATTCGATCTGCTGACCAGCATCAATTTCCCACCGGGCCGGGGGGTGTTCAATCGGTTGCCGGCAACGGTGAGCGTGCCGGGGTAGCCACAGCCCGTGGGCCCCGAGCCCGCGCGTCATCAGGAGCACTGCACATGAGTCACCCTCCCCTGCGCCTGCACGTCCCCGAACCCAGCGGGCGTCCCGGGCACCCCAGCGACTTCTCCTACTTGCACCTGTCTCCGGCTGGCGCCGTGCGCAAGCCGCCGCTGAACACAACGCCGGCACAGGCCAGCGACCTCGCCTGGGGCCTGGTGCGGGTGCTCGACGACGACGGCAACGCAGTCGGCCCCTGGGTGCCAGCGTTGTCGGTCGAGCAGCTGAAGCGCGGCCTGCACAACATGCTGAAGACGCGCGTCTACGACGCCCGCATGCAGGTCGCGCAGCGGCAGAAGAAGATCTCGTTCTACATGCAATGCCTGGGCGAGGAGGCCATCGCCATCGCCCACGCGCTGGCGCTGGCGCCGGGCGACATGTGCTTCCCCACCTACCGCCAGCAGGGGCTGCTGATCGCGCGCGACGACATCTCGATGGTCGAGCTGATGTGCCAGCTGATGAGCAACGAACGCGACCCCATCAAGGGCCGACAGCTGCCGGTGATGTACTCGTACAAGCGCGCCGGTTTCTTCTCCATATCGGGCAACCTGGCGACGCAGTTCGTGCAGGCCGTGGGCTGGGGCATGGCGTCGGCGATCAAGGGCGACGACAAGATTGCGTCGGCGTGGATCGGCGACGGCTCCACGGCCGAGGCCGACTTCCATACCGCGCTGACCTTCGCCCATGTCTATCGCGCGCCGGTGATCCTGAACGTCGTCAACAACCAGTACGCCATCTCCAGCTTCCAGGCCATCGCCGGCGGCGAGGCGACGACCTTCGCCGCGCGGGGCCTGGGCTGCGGCATCCCGTCGCTGCGAGTGGACGGCAACGACTTCCTGGCCGTCTACGCCGCCAGTGCGTGGGCTGCCGAACGTGCACGCAGCAACCTGGGGCCGACCTTGATCGAGTGGGTGACCTACCGCGGCGGCGCGCACTCCACCTCCGACGACCCCACCCGCTACCGCCCCGCCGACGATTGGGCCCGCTTCCCGCTCGGCGACCCGGTGCTGCGGCTGCAGCGCCACCTGATCAAGCAGGGCGCCTGGTCAGAGGCCGAACACGAGGCCACACAACAGGCGCTGGAAGCCGAAGTCAGTACTGCTTTCAAGGAAGCGCAGCGCCACGGCTCGATCCTCGATGGCCACATCCCGCCGCTGAAGACCCTGTTCGAGGGTGTCTACGAACAGATGCCGCCGCACCTGGTGGACCAGATGCGGCAGGCAGCCGCAGCGGCGGGGCACGACGCGCCGTCCGGCGAGCTGCATGACGCGCCGAACAGCGCGGGGGAAACACCATGACCACGATGACGATGATCCAGGCGCTGCGCTCGGCGATGGACGTGATGCTGGAGCGCGACAACAACGTGATCGTGTACGGCGAAGACGTTGGCTACTTCGGCGGCGTGTTCCGCTGCACCGACGGGCTGCAGGCCCGGCACGGCAAACACCGGGTGTTCGACGCACCGATCTCCGAGGGCGGCATCGTCGGCACCGCCATCGGCATGGCCGCCTACGGGCTGCGGCCGGTGGTGGAGTTGCAGTTCGCCGACTACTTCTACCCGGCCAGCGACCAGATCGTCAGCGAGGCGGCGCGCCTGCGCTACCGCTCGGCCGGCGACTTCACGGCACCGATCACCATCCGCATGCCGTGCGGCGGCGGCATCTACGGCGGGCAGACACACAGTCAGAGCCCGGAAGCGCTGTTCACTCATGTGTGCGGGTTGCGCACGGTGATGCCGAGCAACCCTTACGACGCCAAGGGGCTGCTGATCGCGGCGATCGAAAACGACGACCCGGTGATCTTTCTCGAGCCGAAGAGGCTGTACAACGGGCCCTTTGACGGCCACCACGACAAGCCG
>JANNMQ010000708.1:0-2465 GCA_031398045.1 Rubrivivax sp. | reverse complement strand
CTGTGGTGTTTGCCGTCGTACACCTCGACCCGCACGTCCACCACCGGGTGGCCCGAGATGGCACCACCCAGCAAGACTTCACGCACGCCCTTTTCAACGGCGGGCAGGTACTGGCTGGGAATCGTGCCGCCCTTGACCTGGTCGACAAACTCAAAACCGGCGCCGCGTGCCAGTGGCTGCACACGCAAAAAAACCTCGCCAAACTGGCCCGCGCCACCACTTTGTTTTTTATGCCGATGGTGGCCGGGTGCGGGTGCCGTGATGGTCTCGCGGTAGGCGATGCGTGGCGGCCTCGTGTTTACTTCGAACTTGTAGACCTCGCGCAAGCGTTCCAGCAGCACACGCAGGTGCAGTTCACCCAGGCCATAGAGGATGGTTTCGTTGGTGCTGGCCACATGCTCCAGCTTCAGGCAAGGGTCTTCGTCGACCAGCTTGCTGACGATTTCCCACATGCGCTGTTCGTCACCGTGGCGCTTGGGCTCGATGGCCAAGCCATGCACGGGTTTCGGAAAAGGCAGCGGCAGCAAGTGGATGTGTTCGTCTTCAGCGGCGTCGTGCAGCACGGCGTCGAAGTGGATGTCGTCCACCTTCGCCACCGCCACGATGTCACCTGGCAGCGCACGCTGCACCTCCACCGTCTGCTTGCCCTGCAGCATGTACAGGTGCGCCACCTTGAAGGGTTTGCGTGCATGGCCGATGAACAGCGCGCTGCCCGGCGTGATGGTGCCCTGGTGCACCCGCAGCAGGCCCATGCGGCCGACAAAAGGGTCGTTGGTAACCTTAAATACATGGGCCAGCACGTGCAGCGCCGGGTCGGGCTGCGCGTGCATCGGCAAAGCCGTGTCGCCTTCGCCGTTGATGAAATCCGGCGCGTTGGCCTCCAGCGGGTTGGGCAGTTGCTTGACGATGATGTCCAGCAGCTCGGCCACACCGGCGCCGGTGCGCGCCGACACAAAACACATCGGAATCAAGTGCCCTTCGCGCAGCGCCTGTTCCAGCGGCGCATGCAGTTCGCTGGCGTCCACGTCGCCGTCGTTCAGGTAACGCTCCACCAGGTTGGCGTCCACTTCCACCACCTGTTCCACCAGCGCTCGGTGGGCGGCGTCCACGCTGCCGAAGTCGCTGTGACCGTCGCGGTTGAAAAAACAATCCACCACCTGGCTGCCTTGCGCGTCGGGCAGGTTGATGGGCAAGCATTCCTTGCCGAAAGTGGCTTGAATTTGCGCCAACAACGCAGCCAGCTTTTCAGGCGCGGCGTCGATGCGGTTGACGATGATCAGCCGGTCCAGGTGGCGTTCGGCGGCATGGTTCATCATGCGCACGGCCATCGGTTCAATGCCAACTGCGGCGTTGATCACCACCGCTGCGGTTTCCACCGCCTCCAGTGCCGGCAGGCTCTGGCCCAGGAAGTCACTGGCGCCGGGGGTGTCGATCAGGTGGATGCGGCAGCCGGCATGCTGCAGGTGCATCACGGCCGCGTTCAGCGAATGTTGCATGCGGCGTTCCAGCAGATCGTGGTCACTCACGGTGCTGCCGCGTTCCACGCTGCCGGCGGTGGTGAGGACGCCGGTCTTGGCCAGCAAGGCTTCACAGAGAGTGGTTTTGCCGGCGGCTGCGGGGCCGACAAAGGCGATGGTCCGGATGCTGGCAACGCCGGCAGGGGCGGTGCCGGCGCCAGCACCGGACAGGACTGGGCTTGACATGGAGGGTGCTCCTTCATGCCGCCCGGTCGAGTGGCGGGACGGGTGTCTCCCGCAGCACCCGCAGCATCCACTGGGGCGGCGGGTTGGGGGTTGGGGGTCGGCCCAGGTTAAGCCATTGCGCACCGGTGCACAAGGCGACGGTAGCAAGTAGGCGTTAGCGCCAGGGGTGGTGGGCACGGGGCACTGGGCCCTGGGCGCGGTGGGGTGTTGCCTACACCTGCAGTTGGCTTAACGTCAGCCGGTCCTCGTTCTGGCGCAGCCCCGCCCACCATCGTTCACCACCATGGCCGCCGACCCTGCGCCTGCCGCGCCGCACCCGCCGCGCCACGTGTTGCCCGTCATCGTGGGGGCCCAGCTGCTGGGCACCTCACCCTGGTTTGCAGCCAACGCCGTGATGCCCGACCTGCAACGCCTGGCCGGCTGGCCCTCGCAGGCCGTGGGCACGCTGAGTGCTGCGCTGCAGCTGGGTTTTGTCGTCGGCACGCTGCTGTTTGCGCTGCTGGCGGTGGCCGACCGCTATTCGGCGCGCTGGCTGTTTTTTGCCTGCGCCTGTGGTGCTGCGCTGTGTACGCTGGCCGCAGCGGCGGTGCAGTCTTCGTTGCCGGCGCTGGTGGCCTGGCGGGCGCTGACGGGTTTTTGCCTGGCCGGCATCTACCCGGTGGGCATGAAGCTCGCGGCTCAGTGGTTTCCCCGGGGCTTGGGTGCTGCTTTGGGCTGGCTGGTGGGCGCACTGGTGATCGGCAGCGCCAGCGCCCATGCGCT
>JANNMQ010000657.1:0-5870 GCA_031398045.1 Rubrivivax sp. | reverse complement strand
GCCGTGCACGAGTACGAGGGTGTGGTGGCTGGGCATCAGGGGTTCTTGATTCATGAGGGGTGACTGTCGGTCGGGTCGAAACAATTGAATCACAATGGAACTGCTGTGGCAGGCGCTCGGACAGATGAACACGACCGCTCTGCCGCCCGCGATGAAATTTCCACGCGCGGCCTTTGTGTCTTCCAACACGACAGCGAACTGCGCAATGCGCATCCGAATGCGCTGTTTGACCGCGTCACCGTGGCCCGCAGTGGCGACGGCAGAGCACCCGCTCGCGCGTTCGCCGCATTTCGGTTCTGTTTGACGGGCAGCCTTTGGCCGCAGGGCAAAGTCTGCGGGCTGCACCGGCTGTCGCGCTCACACTGAAGTGTTGAAAATGGACTGGCGCGACCACATCGTCATGGACCCTGATTTGCTGATGGGCAAGCCCGTGATCAAAGGCACCCGTCTGTCGGTGGAGCTGATCCTGGGCTGGCTTGCACAAGGCTGGACCACGGCGCAACTGATCGAAAACTACCCGCAATTGAAGCAACCCGACATACAGGCCTCGCTGGCATTTGCATCCGACATGTTGCGCGAAGAGCGGTACATTGCCATCCACCGCGCTGCGGGCGCATCTCGTTCTCGAAGCCCTTACTGAACTCGGCCACGATGCCCACTCGGTTGCAGAAGAGGGGCTGTCTGGCGCCCAAAATGGGAAGGTGCTTGAAGCTTGTGTCCATGAGGACAGAGTACTGATCACGCTCGACCTGGACTTTTCTGATATTCGTACGTATCCGCCGGGTTCTTATCCAGGTGTCTGGGTGCTTCGACCATCGAAGCAGACCTTCAAAGCGATTGAAGCGCTTGTGCGGGCAGGCGTCCGACTCGCTGATGTCGAGCGCGTTCGCGGCCAACTCTGGATCATCGATGAGCAGCGCGTGCGCATCCGGGACAGTACCGACTAGCGTCCAGGATGAGTGGCCTTACCTTGCGTCATGCAAGACCTTTGCATGACTTTCGTTCCTCAAGCGCTGCACAGCACGCCCTCAGCCAAAACTCAGGCGCAGCACTTCAGCATCGTCGGGCGCGGCCACAGCTGCTGCCACCGGCTCCAGCCAATGGGGCTGGCTGCGGGCTTCGGCCAGCAGCAGCTCAAAGCTGTCGCGCAAGCTGCTGGCCACGGGGCTGCGTTTCATGCCCAGAGCTTGCATTCGGCCATCGATCCAGGCTTGCAGGCGCAGCGCTGCAGGCCAGTCGCCGCGGCGCGCAGGCAGCATCATCAAGGCGTCACCCGACCACCACAGCATGCCTTCGGCGCGCAGCAGGTCGGCGGCTTCGCGCAGGGCCGCCACGCTGTCGGGGGCCGTGCCCTGCGCGATGCGCATGCCCGCGGCCAACGCGGCGGTGGTGGCGTATTCGCGCAGCAGGCCACCAGCGCGCAGGTCTTCCACCGCTTCAATCAGTGTTTGCATGGCGCGGTCGCGGTCACCCAGTGTCCACGACGCTTGGCCCAGGCCGAAGGCGGCCACCCAAGCTTCGGCCCGGTCGTCGCTGGCGCGGGCACGTTCCAGGTCGCCGATGCAGAAGTCGCGGAAGGCCAGCACATCGCCATGGCCGTGGGCATTGACGGCATCGGTCCAGCCCGCGAAGTTGCGTTCGCGGGGTGACCAGTCAGATTGTTCCAGCGCGCGCATGCGTGCCAATAGCGGTGTGCGGTCTTGCGTCGGGGCCACGCGCTGGTTCAGCGCAGCTATCAGGTACAGCGCCAGCATGGCGCTGCGGCCATCACCCAGCGCAACAAAAGACTGTTCGGCTGCTTCCAGACCAGGCAAGGCCGCAGCCGGCGGCAGCGTCTGGCCGTAGGCGGCCAAGGCACCCACCGCCAGCCCATAGTGGGCGCGCAGCGTGGGCTGGGCCAGGCGGTGCACATGCGGCGCCAATGCCTCAAAGCCCAGTTGGGCCTCGCGTTTACGGCCGCTGCGCAGCCAGAACAGCATGGCCTGGCTGAACAGTTCCACGGCCCGTTCCAGATCGGCGTTGCACGCTGGGTCTTGCGCGCCAGCAGCAGACAAGGGCCGCAGCGCGTGGGTCATGGCCAGGCGCAGGTTGTCGGCCTCGGGGCGCAGCGGCTGTAGCCAGTGCAACAAGGGCGTGCGGGTGTAGCGCGCCTGCGCGGCCTTGAACAGGTCGCGCATCACCTGGGCCAGCAGGGTGCGCGTGGCCAGCTCTTCGTTGGCAGCGCGCAGGTGTTCGGCGGCCAGCGCGCGCACACTTTCCAGCTGCCGCAGTCGGGGTTTTTCATGCGCGGCATCGTTGACCAGCAGGCTGTGCTCTTGCAGCGTCTGCAGCACGTCCAGCACCGGCCACTCGGCGGCCCCCGGCTCGCTGGCCACGGCCACAGCCATGGCCGGGGTGAAGCTGCCTGCGAACACCGACAAGCGGCGCAGCACACGCAGCTCATCGCTGCCCAGCAAGCCGAAAGACCATTCCAGTGCGCCGCGCAGCGTGCGGTGCCGCTGTGATGCGTCGCGTGCACCACGCGACAGCAACGCAAAGCGGTCGCTGATGCGCGCCAGCACACCCGCTGTGCCCAGCAACGGCACACGTGCAGCGGCCAGCTCCAGCGCCAGCGGCAGCCCATCCAGCAGGCGGCACAGCGCAGCGATGTCCGCCATGGCGCCGGCATCGGGCTCAAATTGCGGCTGCACCGCACGCACGCGCTCGATGAACAGGGTGACGGCGGCGTAACTTTTCAGGTTAGCCGTCGACCCCACGGGTGGCACGTCCAGTGGCTGCAGGGGCATCAACACTTCGCCTGTTACACGCAGCGGCGTCTGGCTGGTCACCAGCCACTGCACGTGGGGCGCCTGGTTCATGCACTGCGCCACCAAGGGCGCAAGTCCATCGATCAGGTGTTCGGCGTTGTCCAGCACGATGCGCACCGCCAACGGTGCCAGGGCGTGGGCCAGGGCCTCCACGCTGCGGCTGGCATTGGCGCCCAGCGACAGAGCCCGCGCCACGGTGTCGAGCAGCGGTGTTGCATCGGTCAGCGCTTCCAACCGCACCAGCCAGGCGCCGTCGGCAGGCGGGTGCAGGCGCGCAGTGGCCAGCGCCAACTGGGTTTTGCCCACACCGCCCGGGCCCAGCAGCGTCACCAGCCGGTTGCTGGCCAGCAAGTTGCGCAGCTCGGTCATCGCTTGCTCGCGCCCCACCAGCCGTGCAGACAGGGCGGGCAGATTGCCCACGCGGGGCTGCGGCGCGGTGGCCTCGCGGACAGGGGGCACCGCTGCCGCCGCGGGATCGGTTTCACCTTTTGCGGCCGGCGGCAGCGCGCTGACAGCAGCGATGAAGCGGTAACCGCGCCGCGACACGGTGGCGATGTAAAGCGGCGCCGCAGCGTCGTCGCCCAGCTTGCTGCGCAGGCTGTTGATGGTCACCTTGAGCATGGAATCGCTGACATGGCGATGCCCCCAGATCGCGTCCAGCAGCTCGTCCTTGCCCACCAGTTGCCCTTCGCGCTGTGCCAGATGCACCAGCACGGCCCAGGGTTTGGGCGGCAGGTCCAGCGGCAGCCCGTCGCGAAACAATTGTCCGCGTGCACGGTCCAGTACAAAAGGCCCGAAGGCCCAAGGCGCAGGGGTGGGGGCATCTGAACTCATGGCGTGACGATTCTGCCGCGCGGGGGCACCGTGCTGGATGGGCGTGCGTCAGGGGCCCGGCAGGCCCTCGTGCAAGATCAAAAAACCCCCGTCATGCAGCCAACGAAGCGGCCTTTGATCGTGCGGTGGCTGAGGTTGCGGCTGCAGTTGCGGCTGCAGCGCGGCGGCTGATGGCCGATCCGCTGACACGCGCAAAGGCGCGCAGCCGCGATCAAGCCGTCATGAAGCCCAGGTTGTGCTCAGCGGCGTTGAAGTACCCGAGGTTGGGGAAGATGTCCAACAGTTGCGCCGGCGACAAACCCAACCAGGTGCCCAGTGTGTAGCCCAACTGGTCCACCGAGGTTTGCGGCAACAACGAGCCGTTGCCCAACTGGTCGGCGCTGCCGTCGAAGTTGTTGTTGTTGGTGTTTTTTGGCGCCAGCGTGGGGAAGCGGCCGTAGAGGTCGCCGCCCCTGACCGCGCCCCCCATCACGAAGTGGTGCGCACCCCAGCCGTGGTCGGTGCCGTCGCCGTTGCTGGTGAAAGTACGGCCAAAGTCGCTGGCGGTGAAGGTGGTGACCGCGTTGCGCGCGTTCAGGTTGCCCAGGGTGGTGTCGAAGTAACGCAGGGCGTGGTCCACGCGGGCGGCCAAGTCGGCCTGGTTGCGGTTCTGGAAGTCGTGCGTGTCAAAGCCGCCCAGGCTGACAAAAAAGACCTGCCGGCGCGCCTGCGTGCTGCCGCGCAAGCCGGCGTCGATCAAACGGGCCACCACCTGAAACTGCTGCGCCAGGTTGTTCGCCGCTTCAGCGCCGTTCAGCGGGTTCAGGTAACGCAGTTTGGGGTCGTTGTTGGCGTTGTACGCGCCGGCTGCGGGCGCGGTGCCAAAAGCCGCTTCGCTGGCCGGCCGCAGCGCCGAGCGCAGCAACGCTTCGGCTTGAATCGAACGCTGTGCCACCGCTGCCACATCGGCATCCAGCACATGCGCGGTGCGCGCGTTGCTGGCAATGCGCTGCAGCGCAGCACCCACATCGGCTGAACCAAAGAGCGAGCCGCTGCTGTTGACGCCAAAAGCAATGGCGCCCGTGGTGTTGACCTGGTACTGCCTGACGCTGTTGCCCGCCAGCCAAACGGCGTTGCCACTGGCCGAAACCGCCGTGAAATTGGGCAGGCCGTTTTGCGACGCCAGCAGGTCGCCCATGCGCCCGGCCCAGCCCACGTTGGTGCCCTCTGGCCCCAAGGCCTGCCAAGTGTTTTGCTGGTCGTTGTGCGAAAACAGCCGTGGCGGGCGGGGAAAGTTGTTATTGCCGTAATCGGCCTTGGTCATCGGCCGCAACAGCGGCCCGATGTTGGGCACGATCGCCAGCCGCTTGTCGCTGTCAAACAGCGTGCGCAGATTGCCCATCAACGGGTGCAGCGCATAACTGCGCCCTTGGGCGCGCGACGGCAAT
Source organism: Rubrivivax sp. (assembly GCA_031398045.1). Taxonomy (GTDB): domain Bacteria; phylum Pseudomonadota; class Gammaproteobacteria; order Burkholderiales; family Burkholderiaceae_C; genus Rubrivivax. Next base: position 802 of record JANNMQ010000657.1, on the reverse strand, counting down.
ATCGGCAGCACACCACCCAAGCGCGCTGGCGAGGCCACGGCAGCCGCCAAGTTGGCCGGCGTGCCCGGCGCCAACAGTGCAATCGGGTCGGGTGCCTGTGTGCGTGTGGCGGTGTAGGCCTGCCAACTGGCGCTGTCGGTGGGCAACACCATGTTGAAAGCGTCGTTGCCGCCGTAAAAAAACAGGCAGACCAGCGCGCGGTAGTCACCTGCAACCTGCGCCGCGGCCGAGCCGATGGCGCTGAGGTTCAGTGCCAGCGGCGCGGCCGTGCCGGTCAGTGCCGAAAGTGCACCGGCTTGGCGCAGGAAAACGCGACGAGAAGCTTGAAAAGGGTGTGACATAAGAGGCTCCGTCGCGCTTACTTCTGGGTCAGGTATTCAGGCGAAGCCAGCGTCAGCAACAAAGCGGCCCACAGCCGGTTGCGCTTGGCGGTGTCGATGGCGGCCTGGTTGGTGCCACCGGCGTTCAGCGCTGGCAGGGCGATCTTGCTGATGGCGGTGCTGATTTCAAGCCGCAACGCATCCACCGCCTGGCCATACAGCAGCCGCTCGGTGACCAGGGCCGTGAGTTCCGCGGGCGCTGTGGTCAGGGCCAGTTCGCTGGCCCAGTTGCGTTGCAGGTCGCGTGGTTGGGTCAGGTTGTTGACGTCGGGTGGTCGTTGGCCGATGCCGTTGGTCAGGTTGTCCCGCATGTAGTTCACCCAACCGGCGACGCTGGTTTCGCTCATCAATTGAAGCTCGGGCGCCACCAGCCCGGCAGCAGCCGATTGGCTGCCCGGTGCCACATAACCAGGGCGGTAGAA
>JANNMQ010000651.1:0-8825 GCA_031398045.1 Rubrivivax sp. | reverse complement strand
CAGCGGCACAGTCAGAGAACCATCCGCAGAAAAACCAGCTGCTCGCAGCACTGGGCATGGAAGGCGACATAGAGCCTCACACCGTGGTGCGGCCGGTGGAGGTTCTGGAAGGTGACGCGTTTTTGTTGTGTTCAGACGGCTGGTGGGACGGCTTCGACACCCCGGCCCTGGCCAGAAGTTTGGCCCAAGCCCTGGACCCTGATCAATGGCTGGCCGATATGCGGGCGCAGGTGTTGGCCCGCGCCAAGCCCAAGCAAGACAATTTCAGCGCTGTGGCGGTTTGGGTGGGTGACCCGGCAGAGGTCACCCAGCCCGGAGATGACGATACAAGGCCGCGACTGAAGATCTAGTGTCTAGTTGCCCGGCGTGGCCTGCGCAACGCTTTGACCGCCATCACCACTGGCCACTGAACAGGGCCGTAAACGCAGCGGCCGGCGGCATGCCTTGGCAGAGGGTGCAGTGGTCTTCTGAACCGTCTTGTGCAGCGCGCCACCACAAGCTGCAACCGTTCAGGCCGTCAAGCGCGGCGCCAAGAGCCACTTGGTGGCTCAGATCAAAAGGTGTCATGCCAGGTTTGAGCACATACCGTGTTCGACCCGGCGTTTCCTGCACTCGCGCGCGCAGCAGGTTCGAGTTGTTGGGCCAGGGTGGGCACTCGGTCAATGCCTGCTCAAAATCCCGCAAGGTCGCACCGTCGACAAGCGTCGCCAGCCCACAAGCAGCCAGGCAATTCCACCAGAGTTCCAGGTGATCCAGCGCCACTCGATCAGACGGCGGCTGCATGCGGGGTTGCGCGATGACCAGGGGGTAGTACCGCCCTACATTGTCACAACTGGGCATCAAGATACCGAACCACCAACGCTGGTCCAGAACATCCGGTGCAGCGGTAAACCGCCACACCGGTGCTGACAGATAACTCGGCAGCCACTGCGCACCCAGTTCGTCTTGGCTGGCGCGCAAGCCAGCGCTGAGCCATTGGTCGCACCTGCGCACCCAGGGCGTGTCGAGCCGGCGCGAAGCAAAGTCGCCCAGCATGGCGAGCTTTCCAAACCACCCTGCGGCTTCGTGGCTTTGCACCGTGCAACAGGGATGTTAGAGGCCCATGGGGCAAGAAAAACTGTGCAAAGCAGCCAACCTGAACGGGTTTTGCACACTCGCCGTGGTCACTTCAAAGTGGGCCTTGCGCCCATCACTGTCAAAGCTGGCACGGAACTTTTCTGGTGTGCCGCCTGGTGTGATGCTGACACGTTCGAACAAACGAAAGAGAGCCCACGGGCCGTCGAACACCAGACCCGTGCTGCCTTGGGGCTGCACCATGACCCGAACCACACCGGCCCCGCCGGGGCCTGGCCAGTTGACCGCGCGCGGGATCTGCGGCCCGTGGTCATAGCGGACGATCTGGCCATCCACGTCCAGCGTAAAGTCTTTGAAAGCAGTATCCATTTCCAACGGTTTGAACATCAGCTTCGCTGATGGTCCGGTGCCGCCTGGGAAAAAGGCTTCACGGATGGCCGCCGCGCGTTGAAACTGCGGCAGCGTGCCCACATCAGCGCCCAGTGGCGCACCCTCCACGGGGCGGAATGTCCAAGACGGGCGGGTGCTGGTGTCGATGTAGGTGGAGAGCTTTTGCTGCATCTGATCGAACTTGCCACCAGGCCCAAACAGCGCCGCGAAGTCAGCCGGCGTGACCTCTCGGCTTGCACTGCGTTCCAGTGGGTAACGGCCTGCCACAGCCTGCTGGCAAAACTCGCCCACCTGGGCCCTGACCTCTCGCGCCAGGCTCTCGCGCAGTTGGTACTGCGCCAGTCTGCCGCCAGCGGAGGCCAGGGAGTCCAAAATCGAACGCACCGGCTCGGGTGCAGTCGCCGCTTCGGACTTGATCTGGTTGGGCAACGGCGAGGGTGCTGGCGCGGCGCCGCCCTTCAACGCGGTCTCAGAGGCTGTCAGCAGCACCTGCAGTTCACCAAGCCGCGCCACCACCGCATCAATGGGCGCTTTACCACCTTCGGGTGCTGTAACCAGGCGCCGTAAAGCAGCAAACTCGTCATCAACGATGCTTTCAATGCGGTCGCCCGGCGCGCCTTGGGTGGCCTTGGCACCGACCGCGCCCAGCACCTTGCCTTTAACCGTTTCCAGCGCGCCTTGGGCTTGTTGAGACATCTTTTCAACTGCGCCCCTGCCGCCGAGCAGCGTGGTCTCACGCGAGATGCCACGCAGCAGCAGCGGCAGCGGTGAGTCGTAGGCGGAAAGAAATCGGGTGCGTTCTATGGTTTGAGCGATGTTCGCTGGCGGCAGCATGCGCACGTCGGCTACAAAGTCTTTCCAGGTGTCACGGTATTCGGTGAGGTACAGGCGCCGAACATCGGTGATCAGTTTGTCGGAAGCAACGACCGCTGAATTTGGCACTGAATTAGCAACCGAATTAGCGGCTGAATTTGCAGCCTTGCGGCCACTGGCTTCGTTGGCCGGTGTGCCCAGAACCCAGGGCTGTTCGTCTGCAAGTTGGCGCGCAGATTCGCTGACCACGGCCTGAAAGCCTTCGTGATAGCCCTTGTATGTGAACAGCCCCGGTACGCCCCGCGTCAGCGGTTTTCCGCTGGTGCGCACAAAAACGGACAGTGCGTTGCTGCCGGCAGCTTTGGCAACCGTGAATTCTGGAAATGCATCGCCCAAGCCGCGTTGGCGCAGACGCCTGTAGATGCGCTGCGGCAATTCCACCGCCAAGAGGCGGGCACGTGTGCTGTCAATCAGCGCCTGGTCGCGTGGCAGTGGCGACACGGCAGGGCCTTGAGCCAACAGTGCAGCCAGATGGCGGTCCAGGGTTTCGCGCTGTTCAGGTGTGATGTTGCGCGCGAACTGCACCTCCCAGTCCGCCTTGACCGCTGCGTCCAGAGAAGGCGCTTCGAAGTGCTCAATTTCATACAGCATCAGGTAAGACTTCAGCGCTTCGTAATGCGCGTCGGCCTGGCCGTCCAGGCGCAGCCGCTCTTCGAAGCGCAAGGCCAAGCGCGGCAACACGGCTTCGCGCAGCATCTGCTCGTAGGCATGTCGAGCCTCGCCATCAAGCTTGTGACCTTGGAACAGTCCAAAGCCCATGGACCACGGAATGGCCGCGGTGGCGCTGGAACCCGCCCGCGCAAGCCCTTGTGTGGCTTCAAGCGCCGGCAACAAGGGCAGCAAATCCGGCGTGGCGCGATTGGGCGTTTCTTGCACCTGCCGTTGCACCTCCGCAGTTCGCGCCGCAACGCTGTGGATGTAGTCACTGTTGTTGCGCCAACTGGTCCACCAAGCCAGCATCAGGCCACCGCCAAAGAGGGTTAACGCGCAATAACCAGCACCCACCAACACACTGCGCCGCCGTTCCCATCGGCGGTTGGTGCCCGCCAAGCCTTGTTCAGCGAACACCACTTCGCTGAGCAAACGTTCCACAAAATAGCTGCGCCCACTGGCCTGCAGCGGCGGCAATACCGCCTGTTCCAACTGGTAGCGCCGGCCTACAGCGCCCAGCACGCGGTCGATGGGCGAGCCTTCTTGGGTGCCACTGATGAAGTAGACCCCGCGCAGCATGGGGCTGGCCTCAAAGGGCGAAGGCGCAAAGGTTTGCTGAACAAAGTCGTTGAGGCTGGACTTGAGATTGGCAAACTGGTTCGGAAAGCCATAGATACGCACACGCCGGATGGTGTCGGCTTCTGACTGCAGGCGTTGCACCAACCCTTCATAGAGTCGCAACACCAGTGCGTCGAATTCCGTCGTCACGGCCTGCAACAAGGCCTGGGGCTGGCTGGGAAACGTGAAGCCCCATGGCGTGGCGCGATCTGCCTTTTCCAACCCAGCAAAGGTCTCGCTGAAACCCACCATCAAATCGCACTTGGTGACGAGCAGGTACAGCGGCAGTTGCACACCCAGTTGCTGGTAGAGCTCCTGCACACGAGCGCGCACCTTCTGTGCGTGACGCTCTCTTTCGGGCGCACTCTTGGCCAACAAGTCGAGTATCGAAACCGTTACCAAAACGCCGTTCAGGGGCTGCCGCGGGCGCGACTTCTTCAACAACGCGAGAAACCCGCTCCAGGTTGCCTGGTCTTTGGCCTGGTCGCTGTCTTGGGTGGTGAAGCGACCGGCCGTGTCGATGAGCACGGCGCGGTCGGTAAACCACCAATCACAGTCGCGGGTGCCGCCCAGGCCCCTGACCGCTTCGTCGCCCATCTGGGAAGCCAAGGGGAACTGCAAACCCGCGTTTCGCAATGCCGTGGTCTTGCCGGTGCCGGGCGCTCCAATGATGAGGTACCAGGGCAATTGATACAGGTAACGCCCAGACAAGCGGTCAGCCACCTTTTGCCAGACGCCAGCGGCACCGCGGCGCCGCGCTGAAAAGCGTGCGTTCTGCAACATCCGCAGCGCTTTCTGGAAGCGCTCGCGCACGGCAGCCATATCGGCACTCTCTGCAGGCGCGCGGCCGCCTTGCGGCGCTGCCATGAGTTGCGCCACGACCTGTGCGTTGCCGCGTCGGGCGCGCCAAGAACGCCAGGCCACCAGCGCCACAACGGCAAGCACCGTCACTGCGCTGGCAAGCCAGCGGCTGCGCTCGGTGTCCAAAGGCCGCCACTGGTCAAAAGCCAACAAAGGGCCAAACAGCCACAGCAACAACAGCCAGGCCAGCACCACCAGCATCAACAACAACCAGCGGTTGAAGATCAAACCAAAAATCTTCTTCACCATGGTGATGGCATTCAACGCGACGCTGCCGGGGCAGCGGGTACGGGGGTGTCAACCCGCCGGGCCAGCGCATCTGGCTGGTGGGCGAACAGCGTGATCTCAACCCGGCGATTCAATGCGCGGTTGGCTTCAGAGTCGTTGGGCTGCACCGGTTCGCCGGCGGCGCGGCCCTGGGCGCGCAGGCGCGCAACCGGCACCCCGGCTTTTGCCATCAGGTCGCGCACATGGCCAGCGCGCTCCTCTGAAAGGTGCCAGTTTGATGGGAACCGCGCGGTCCGCATGGGCGTGTTGTCGGTATGGCCAGTGACCAGCACATCGCCGCCCACACGCACCAACGCGTCGGCAATTCTGCGCATCAAAACTTCACGCTCGGGCAGCAGCGACGCGCTGCCCCTGGCGAACAGGCCATCGCCGCGCACCGTGACGACACTGCGGTCGACCTCGTCACGCACCGAGACCAGGCCGGCGCGCACGTCGGCTTCCAAAAACTGAGCCAGGCGGGGCTGCTGTGCGGGTTGCGCCACTGCAGCCACGGGCGGGGGCAAGCGCAGCCGTTGAATCTGACCAAAAACGGGGTCAGCCCGGTCTGCGAGCGAAGTGGACAGTGCCACATACACGACACCCAGCAGCAACAGCAACACCGTCGCGGTGGCGGCCAAAGGCAGCCATGACAGCGCCCGCCGCGGCGCCACCACCGGCGCTGCCCAGCGGTCGGCCAACGCGGCGGGGCACGGCCCCGTCTGTTCGCGAATGATCTGTCCAAGACGGGCGCGCACGGCGTCGAGCTGCGCGCGGCCGCCTTCCATCGTGCGGTAACGACCCTCAAAACCAACCGCCAGCGCCGCGTAAATCAGTTGCAGCAGGTCCAGATGGGCATCGGGCTTTTCTGCCAGCCGGGCCATCAGCTGAAAAACCTTCTCGCCACCTGTCCCCTCGTTGTGGAACTCCGCCAGAAGGTTGTGGCGGCCCCATGAACCCGAGCCCCCCCAGGGCGTGGTGGAGGCCGCCTCGTCGAGCAGCGTGCACAACACATAACGCGCGGCCATCACCCGCTCGGGCGCTATACCCAGCTCCTTGGCCGCTGCCTCGAACTCGCGCACACCCTGGGCCAGGCTGGCACGCAGCGCATCCAGGTCAGCAACATGCCGCGTTCGAGCCAGATGCGGGGCGAGCATCAGCAAACGGTTCGCCACCGCCAACAGCGGGTTTAACCCATGGTCAGCGGGTGCAAGCTCTTGAACCGCCGCCAGGCCGTGTGTCGCGTCACCGCTTAACGAGGGCGAAGTCCAGCCAGCGGGTCTGGGACGAACGAACGTTGGCTGCCCATCAAAGTTTCCGAAAGGGTCGTCAGAGGTATTCGACGTGCTGGCCATACCGTGCGCCTGCTCAAGCTTGACGAACTGCCCAGAGCTCCAACTCCAACTGCGGGAAGTCGCCAGCCACATGCAAGGCCAAAGCACCGCTGCGCTGCAATTGCCTCCACAACTCGCCCTGGCGATCGAGCTCGAAGTAGTGGCTGCCCGCGTGGTACGGAAGCTGGCGAGGCGCAACCGGCAGGCTGCGAAGGGCAATACCTGGCAGATTGCCGTTCACCAGTTCCCTGATGCGCTCTGCAGGCCCCAACTTGGACCTGTTGGGAAACAACTGACGCAATTGCTCTGCCGGTAACTGGGCTCGCACAGCCAGCACAAAACCAGCTGTCTGCAGCAGTTCTGCATCGGCCACCACTGCCGAAGACACGCCGTGGCCACGATCCTTCAATTCGATTTGTTGCGCGTGGCGATGAAGCACCGCCGACAGCATGTCCCGCAATTCCTGCAGCAAGGGCGTGAACACCATTTTCAGGTCGTCATGCCGGTATAGCGGGTAGTCGGGCGGACAGCGGGCGGTGGAAGAAAAGGTCGCCAGCTCACCGGCGAGCTGCAGCAAGACTTGATGGAAGTACCAGGGGTGAACGCTGGGCGCACCTGCAAATTGGCGCAACAAAGGCTCGGAACGGTTCAGCACTTGCAGCATCAGGAAGTCAGCAATCTCAGAGACCCCCTGGCCCAGCTGCCCCATCTGCGACGCCAGCGCATGCGCGCGCTTATGAACCAGTTCATGCATCAGTACAGCGGAAGCTGAAAGCTGCGCACTGGCATCGATACGGCTCTGAGGTGCAATGTGTGCCCGGTCCAGCACAACCTGCTGGTCGGCACGCCGCTCTATCACCCTTACAACGCCCAGAACGGAGAAAGCTTCGCCGGCGTCCCGTTGACGCATCAGTCGCAGCCGAGGAGCTCCCAACTGCACCGGCTCTGGATCATCTGCAGCGTTAACGTGATCTCGCAAGTTCACGTCGCTGGCGTCATAGCGCGCCATGGTGGGGTCGTCGCCATCACCAAAATCGATCTCGCTGACACCCGTGCGTGCCAGCGGCAGAGCCAGCACCACCAGCTCGTCTTGTACCTCGGCTCCTATCACAAGCGGCGGCGGAAGGACATCACCATCGGGGATTGAAAACGGCGTGCCGTCTGGCATGACACCACTGGCACGCTGCAGAGCCACACTGCCCAGCGACAGTTGCGACTCGTCCAGCACCAGCACATCAAAGCCCCAGGCATGGCCCTGCGTGGCACGAACGCGGGCATCAATCAGGCGCTCAACATACCGGGCTTCTTGTTGAAAGTGGTGAGGCTGCAGGAACATGCCCTGAGACCAGACAACCCGGTGATGGAGACTCATGGTCAACAAATTCTGTAGGGGGCCGCTAGTGCACGATGGCCGAAACCGCAAGGTCGTCGGCCCGTATCAGCAGGCTCTGCGCTTTGGCAGGCTGTATGTGCACGACGGTTCGCCATGTGGCTTTTTCAAGATCTCTGTAAATGGCGACCACGCCCAGAAATCGAGTCTCTGGGGCCAACACCTTCAGCATGGGCCTGCTCTCGCCAGGCTGAAGAAAAAATTCTTCCTTGGCCACCAGATCAGGACCCAGCGCATTGACATCGCCCCGATACAAAGACATGAAGTCAGCCTGGTTGAACGCCGACATAGAACGCAGCTCATAGATGCGCATCAACAGCGGCGATGGACGCTGGGATACGCTGGGGTTGAGCCCTTGAGAAGCAACGACGCTGCCCGAGACACGGGTGATCGAAGGCGGCGGAGCGGGCGGCGATTTGCAGCCACTGAGTGCGATCAATGCAAGCGCCATGATGAACAACAAGGGCCCCATCACCCGTGGAAAGTGACCCGAACCCTTGGCCACGGTGACGGGCCCAACAGCTTGCAGGGAATACGGTTTCCAGCTTCGGTTCATGCAGGGAAGAATACGCACCGGCATCGGCTTGGCCTCGTGACTTAGGTAACCGGCAACAAGGGCTCTGAACCGCCCCGGGGTTTCGCGGGGGTTCGTCACGGTTCGTCCAAGCCGGGTGACGGTATCAAGGAGCATGGCGCTCGATTCCCGGCACTTCTGGGACACGACCGTCAACCGCATAACCACCGACAGGGCTGTCTGGCGCCGCGCCATGCAAGCGCTGGTTCAACGCATCATGGCCAGCGACGAGGTGGCACTTTTTGAGGTGTTGGAAATGGGGGTACCCACCGCCCCGATTGATCTGATCGCAGGCGCCACCAACGAGCCCGTGACCCGGGCCTTGGAAGTGATGGGCGTGGCGCCCACCACCTTCAAACGTTAGGACGAAGCTCACGAGTTGCTGCCTGATGCGGCCGGCCAACTGGATGCGCCACGCCCATGCCAGCCACGCCATGGCCAGCGGCATGCCCATCGAGATCGCACAGCAGAATCTGGGCCACGCGTCATTGGCCACGACCACCGTCTGCGTCACCACTGAGAATCGGCACCGGATGCAGGCCGTCGAGGCGTTCTGGAAGCGGTGACGCGCAATGGCGGCGCCTGCAGACTCTGCGCCATTGCGCCAACTGGCGCCAACTGGCGCCAGTTGGCGCCATTCACGGCTGCACCTGACCGCTGCACCTGACCGCTATACCTGACGGCTACACCTCACCCCGATACCTCACCACTTCACTGCTCCCACCATCCTGATGCGCCTTCTGCAATACCGAGACCTCGATCTGCGACGGGTCAAGCCCGCGTTTGCCAAGGTGCG
>JANNMQ010000632.1:0-1657 GCA_031398045.1 Rubrivivax sp. | reverse complement strand
GCCGTCGTCGACGATGACGATGGCGCCGCGCGCCACTTCGCTGCCGGTGCCGGCGGTGGTGGGCACGGCGATCAGTGGCGCCACGCGGTCGGTGATCAACGCGCTGCCGCCTTCGATGGTGGCGTAGATCTTCAGCGGCCCTTCGTGCGTGGCGGCGATGGCCACGCCCTTGGCCAGGTCGATGCTGGAGCCTCCGCCCACCGCCACCAGGCCGTCGCACCCTTGTGCGTGGAACACTGCCACGGCGGCGCGCACCGCGGCTTCGGTGGGGTTGCTGGGCGTGCCGTCAAACACCGCATGCGGCAGGTCGGCCAGCGCCATCAGGGCGTGCTGCAGCACACCGGCAGCGCGCACGCCGGCGTCGGTGACCACCAAAGGTTTTTTCATGCCAACACGGGCGCACTCGGTGGGCAGCAAGCGCACCGCGCCGTGGTCGATGTCGATCTGTGTGATGTACTGGATTCGGGCCATGGCGGAGTGGGTGTGGGGGGGGTAAGGGATGCGTGGAATGACGGGTTTGGGCAGCGGGCGCCAGTATCCTCTGCGCTGCTGCGGGCTGCCCGTCCCAACCATATCGGCTGAAGAGGAAAACGCTGCTTATGAAACGCCAAGACTTCCGCCACCTTGAACGCCTGCGTGTGCGCTGGGCCGAAGTTGACCTGCAGAAAATCGTCTTCAATGGTCACTATCTGATGTATGCCGACACCGCCGTGGCCGGCTACTGGCGCGCGTTGGCCATGCCTTACCACGAGACCATGCAAACGCTGCAGGGCGATCTGTACGTGCGCAAGGCCACACTCGAATACGCCGGCTCGGCACGCTACGACGAACAGCTGGACGTGGGCATACGCTGCGCGCGTGTCGGCACCACGTCGATGGTGTTCAGCACTGCCGTCTACCGGGGCGACACGGTGCTGGTGCACGGCGAGCTGGTCTACGTGTTTGCCGACCCGGCAACCATGACCAGCCAACCAGTGCCTGACAGCCTGCGCGCAGTTTTTACCGCTTTTGAAGCCGGCGAAAACATGGTGGTCGTGCAGCTGCAACCCTGGTCAGAAGCTGCCGCAGCAGCGCGCACGCTGCGTGCCCAGGTGCTGGTGCAGGAGCAGGGGCTGCCGGCTGAACTGGTGGCAGACCCTGACGATGAGCAGGCCCTGCACGCAGTGGCACGCAACCGTTTTGGCTTGGTGGTGGGCACCGGCCGCGCGCTGCTGGGCGGCGATGGCCAGGTGCAGATAGGCCGCATGGCGGTGCTGGCCAGCGTGCGCGGCGCAGGCGTGGGGCGTCAGTTGTTGCAGGCCCTGAGCGCAGCCGCCAAAGCCCAGGGATGCACATCGGTGCTGCTGCACGCGGCCACGGCGGCCGAAGGTTTTTATGCCCGCCAGGGCTACAGCCGCGTCGGTGATGCTTTTGAGCAGGCCGGTGTGCGCCACCAGGCCATGCGCCGCACGTTGTAGCTGCCTGCGGTGGCGCCGATCACCGCACCTCAAACATCTCTACATGTCGCAGCACCGTGGGTGGGCCCAGCGGCGCCAGATGCAGCGCCGCCTGCACTTCGATGTCGAGCTGCACGGCGTTGGGCACTCCGCCGGTCTGCGCGTATATCTCCATCACCGTAGCCAGATGGGATCCATCAGCACGCTGCAGCAGCCGCGCT
>JANNMQ010000587.1:0-1828 GCA_031398045.1 Rubrivivax sp. | reverse complement strand
GCTTGGCGGTTTTGGCCTGGGCGGGGCGGTGGTGATGGAAGCTGCGCTGTCGGCCAGCGGTTTGCCGGTGGGCAGTTTTGGCTGGACGGGTGCGGCCTCCACCTACTTCACGCTGCACCGGCCCAGCCAGCTGTGCGCGGTGCTGTTGCTGCAGCACCTGCCACAAGACGGTCCCGGCGAACTGCCCAAGCTGCAGCGTGCGTTTTTCCAGCAGGTGCACCAGGCGCTGGTGCACACTGAAGCGCAGCGTGCCAACACCCCGTCACCACCAACCACTTCAAACCTTCGTTAGCCCATCACTGCGCCGGCCCGTGCCACTCGACGTTCGATCGACGTTCGCTTGCCGTTAATGGCTGATGCCGGCCTCCGCCCTAACTTCAAAACTTGGCCTTGAACTCGACCCCACTTGCATCCGTCCACTCAGGTCTCGGTGCCGCCGTGTTGGTGGCCGGTTCGGCCAACCTCGACTTCGTGGTGCGTGCCGCGCACATTCCCGCGCCCGGTGAAACCGTGCTGGGCCAGGCTTTCCAGACCTTCCCAGGCGGCAAGGGCGCCAACCAGGCGGTGGCCTGCGCCCGCGCGGGCGGCGCCCGCACGCACATGCTGCTGGCGTTGGGCGACGACGGTTTTGCCGCGCCGCTGCAGGCGTCGTTGCAGGCTGCCGGTGTGGTGCAGCACGTGGTGCGCGCACCGCAGCAGCCCACCGGCGTGGCTTTCATCTGTGTGGCCGACAACGCCGAAAACGCCATCACGGTGGCGCCTGGTGCCAACGGTGCACTGCTGCCGCAACACCTGCCGCCGCTGCAAGACTTCAGCCACTTGTTGCTGCAACTTGAAACGCCAATGGCTACGGTGCTGGCCTACGCCCAGGCCGCCCGCGCGGCGGGTGTGCAGGTGGTGCTGAATGCAGCGCCGGCGCAAACGTTGCCAGCAGCCCTGTTGGCCGCGGTGGATGTACTGGTGGTGAACCAGGGCGAGTTGATGGCGCTGGCTGGTCCAGTGGCAACTGCTGGTGCGGACACTGACCCAGCCGCGCCAGACCGCAGCGCTATAACTTCGGCACTGCAATTGCTGGACGTTCCCACGGTGGTGGTCACCCTGGGTGCACAAGGCTGCCTGACGCGCCACCAGGGCCACTTGCTGCAGACACCGGCTTTTCTGGTGCAAGCCGTGGACACCACCGCGGCGGGCGACACTTTTTGCGGCACGCTGGTGGCTGCGTTGGCACAACACGTGGCATTGCCGGCCGCGCTGCAGCGGGCCACTGCGGCTGCAGCGCTGGCCTGCACCCGTGCAGGCGCGCAGGCCAGCATCCCCACCCGCGCCGAGGTGGACGCGCTGCTGAACCAACCAGCCCCCGCAGCATGAACCACGACAACGACCCACCAGACCGCAGCAGTGCCGGCAATGCCCCAGATAGCGCGCCAGGCCATCTGACGTTCCCTGCCGATGCCAACGTGCCGCGCCGCGCTGTCAGCACCGAATACCGCTTCTCGCACGTCACCACCGGCCGCTACCTGCCGACGCCGGGCAAGGCGCCGGGCTGGCCCTTTGCGGAAATCGGCCATTGGAAGATGGACGTCAACGGCACCGCCGACGACTGGGTGGCCGAATTGCAGGACTGGCGGCGCGAACACCTGATCCGCATCGGCTACAGCGACGAACATTACCGCCGCCCCGAACTGCAGTGGGCGCGGCGCAACTTCGTGCATGTGCAGATGATGGTGGAGGACCGCTACTTCTACGACCCCAAAGCCGGGCGCTACACGGTGGACCGTTACCTGGACGACCTGGAGCAGCGGTTTGGTGGTGTCGACAGTGTGCTGAT
>JANNMQ010000550.1:0-2304 GCA_031398045.1 Rubrivivax sp. | reverse complement strand
CAGGCCGTAGCGCACCAGCGTGTCGGTGATGGGCTCAAAACGGTGCGTGCCGCGGTTGATGTCGGGCGGCTCGAAGTTGATGCCGAACAACTTGGCGTCGGCCATCAACACCTTCAGCTTGTCGGTGTTGTCGGCCTCGATGGTCATGTTGGCGGCGTAGAACTCCGCGGTGCAGTGCACCTTCACCCAGGCGGTGTGGTAAGCCAGCAATGAATAGGCCGCGGCGTGGCTTTTGTTGAAGCCATAACCGGCAAACTTCTCCATCAGGTCGAAGACCTCGTTGGCCTTCTCCGGCGCAATGCCTTGTTTGTCGGCGCCTTCGCGGAAGATGCCGCGCTGCTCGGCCATCTCTTCGGCCTTTTTCTTGCCCATCGCGCGGCGCAACAGGTCGGCGCCGCCCAGGCTGTAGCCGCCCAGCACCTGGGCGCTTTGCATCACCTGTTCCGGGTAGACAAAGATGCCGTAGGTTTCAGCCAGCACCGGTTCCAGCTGCGGGTGCGGGTAGGCTTTGTCTTCTTTGCCGTTTTTGCGCGCGCAAAAACTCGGGATGTTTTCCATCGGGCCGGGCCGGAACATCGCGTTCAGCGCAATCAAGTCTTCCAGCCGGCCCGGCTTGGCTTCACGCAACATACCCTGCATGCCGCGGCTTTCAAACTGGAACACGGCTTCGGTGCGCCCTTCGGCAAACAGCCGGTACACACGCGCGTCGTCCAGCGGCAGGGTCTCGTACTCAAATTCGGCACGGCCGGGGCGGCGCGCGCGGATGTAGTTTTTGGCCAGCTCCAATATCGTCAGCGTGGCCAGGCCCAGAAAGTCGAACTTCACCAGGCCGATGGCTTCGACGTCGTCCTTGTCGAACTGGCTGACCGCACTGTCACTGCCCGGCTGCTGGTAGAGGGGGCAGAAATCGGTGATCTTGCCCGGCGCAATCAGCACGCCCCCCGCGTGCATGCCCACGTTGCGCACCAGGCCCTCCACGCGCGTGGCCAACGACAGCAGTTCGGCCACTTCTTCTTCGGCCTTTTCGCGCTGTTCCAGTTCAGGCACTTCGGCACGCACGTAGATCAGGCCCGGGTCGGGCTCGGCCGGCACCGGCGCCAGCGTGTAGGTTTTGCCAGGCAGCCCGGGCACCAGCTTGGCCACGCTGTCCACCAGGCCGTAACCCATGCCCAGCACACGGCCCACGTCGCGCAGCGCGGCCTTGCTGGCCATGGTGCCGAAGGTGGCAATCTGGCTGACCGCTTCGCGCCCGTATTTGTCTTTCACGTACTCAATGACGCGGTCGCGGTTGCCCTGGCAGAAATCGATGTCGAAGTCGGGCATCGACACGCGCTCGGGGTTCAAAAAGCGTTCAAACAGCAACTTGTAGTGCAGCGGGTCCAGGTCGGTGATCAGCAGCGCATAAGCCACCAGCGAGCCCGCGCCCGAACCGCGCCCCGGCCCCACCGGACAACCGTTGGCTTTGGCCCAGACGATGAAGTCAGACACGATCAGAAAATAACCCGGGAAGCCCATCTTGACGATGGTGTCGAGCTCAAATTCCAGCCGCTGCGCGTAACGCGCACGCTCCTGTTCACGCTGGGCCTCCTGCGGGAACAGCGCCAGCAGCCGCTTTTCCAGCCCCTCGCGCGAAGCCTGGCGGAAGTAGTCGTCGATGGGCATGCAAACGCCGTCCACCAGCGGCGTGGGGAAGTCGGGCAGCTGCGGTTTGCCCAGCACCAGCGTCAGGTTGCAGCGGCGCGCAATTTCCACCGTGTGCACCAGCGCCGACGGGATGTCGGCAAACAGTGCCTGCATCTGGGCCTGGGTCTTGAAATGCTGTTCGGGTGAAAAGCGTTTGCTGCGCTTGGGGTTGGCCAGGGTTTCGCCCTCGGCCACACACACCCGTGCCTCATGGGCTTCAAAGTCGTCGCGTTCCAGAAACTGCACCGGGTGCGTGGCCACCACCGGCAGCTGCAGCTGCGCCGCCAGCGCCACCGCCGCGTGCACATGGGCTTCGTTGGTGGCCAAGCCCGCGCGCTGCAGTTCCAGATAGAAGCGGTCGGGGAACAGGGCTGCCAGCCGTTCAGCCAAGGCCTGTGCACGTTCGGGTTCACCGGCCAGCAGCGCCTGGCCCACCGCACCCAGGTCGGCGCCCGACAAAACAATCAGGCCCTGGCCCAGCTCGGCCAGCCATTCCCACTTGATCCACGCCTGCGCGCGCTGCGCGTTGCGCACCCAGCCGCGGGCCAGCAGTTCACACAGGTTCAGGTAGCCCTGGTGGTTCTGCACCAGCAGCAGCAGGCGGCTGGCCTGGCGGTCACC
>JANNMQ010000185.1:0-2036 GCA_031398045.1 Rubrivivax sp. | reverse complement strand
ACTGTCAGCCAGCCGGTCGAGCACGGCCTGGGTGATGTCGGCGGTTTGGTGTTCGGTCATTGGGGGTCTCCTGTCAATACGGGGGGGCAGATCGGGCTGGTGTGCGCTGCCCACTTCATAGTCCACCTGGTGGCGCGCGGTACGCAAGTTACCCAGCACCCGCTTGACGCGCAGGTGCTAGTCTTACTGTGTCAATAAAATCAAGGCATTATCCACGCTTCTTCAAGCGAAGGGTGAGCTTTGATGGACGAGCTTCAAGAGTTTGAGCGATACATGGTGCACTTGAGCGAAGGGCTGGGCCACGCCGACCGGGACGCTGGGCTGCGCGGGTATTGCACTGGGCTGATGTCGCCGCTGGCACGCAAGAGCGTGGAGCCGATGGCTGCGTTGGTGGATCCGCTACGGGGGCGCGCGCGGCACCAATCGCTGCACCACTTCGTGGCCGATTCGAATTGGTCCGACGAGCAGATGCTGCTGCGGGTGGCGCAGTGGGTGGTGCCGCTGATGGACTTAAGCGACGGTGGCTGGTGGATCATCGACGACACGGGTTTCCCCAAGCAGGGCACGCATTCGGTGGGCGTGGCGCGGCAGTATTGCGGGATGCTGGGCAAGCAGGACAACTGCCAGGTGGCGGTGAGTGTGTCGCTGGCGTGCGAGGCGGCCAGCGTGCCGGTGGCTTGGCAGCTGTACCTGCCCAAGGCGTGGACCGATGACCCGGCGCGTTGCAGCAAGGCCGGCGTGCCCGAGGATGCGGAGTTCGCCACCAAGCCAGCCATCGCGCTCAAGCAGATTGAGCATCTGCTGACGCAGGGTGCACCGCGGCACTGTGTGCTCAGCGACGCGGGCTATGGTGTGGATACCGCCTTCCGCGACGGGCTTACCGAGCTGGGATTGCGCTATTGCGTTGGCATCCCCGGCAGCGTCACGGTCTGGCCGCCGGGGCATGCGCCGTTGCCGCCTGCGGCCTACAGCGGCCGCGGCCGCGTGGCCAAGCGCTTGCGGCTGGGCGATGCCCCCCAAGAGAGGCCGCAGTCGGTCAAGGACTTGGCCTTCGCCCTCGGGCCCGACCACTGGCACGAAGTCGTCTGGCGTGAAGGCACCAACGAGACGCTGCGCTCGCGCTTTGCCCGAGTTCGGGTGCGAGTGGCACACCGCGAGCACCTGCGCGACGAGCAACGCCCGAGCGAGTGGCTGCTCATCGAATGGCCCGAGGCTCACGTCGAGCCGATGAAATACTGGCTGTCCACGCTGAGCGAGGACATGCCGCTCGAGCGCATGGTCTATGAGGCCAAGATGCGCTGGCGTATCGAGCGCGACTACCAGGACCTCAAGCAAGACTTCGGGCTCGGACACTACGAAGGCCGAGGGTGGCGCGGCTTCCACCACCACGCCAGCCTGAGCATCGCCGCGTACGGCTTCCTGCTTGCCCAGCGACTGCGCCACCCCGATGAGGTTGGCGGCAAAAAAAACTCTGCCAAACGCCAAGCGCCTGCCCTACCCACGCATTACAGACCTCGAGGAAGTCCAGAGGGCGCAACGCCACGTCCCTTCATCGATCACTACCTTGCGGCTGCGTATCGCCGCGCTGCTCGCCCGTAGCCTGCCGCGATGTCCGTGCTGCTATCGCGTTCAGAGTAGATTATTGTTGTGACACAGTAAGACTAGCAAGCTCGCGCTTCAACGACTGGAAGAGCTAAACTTCCTGCCTGCGTCCGCCTACAAGCATCGTGCCATGGGTGCGCCGACATTCTGGGTTTGCACTCTCGGAAATGGAGTGCTGGCCTGCCTCCTGGTTATATCTGTCCTCCGCGTGAAATCCTAGTCCTTTCGCTTGTTGCAAAGTGCGGCCTAACCACTCGCTCAAGCTGAGCACCAACGGCGTGTCACGCTGGCCATCAGGCGCTGGGGCTTCGCCCCATTTTGCGCCTGCTGTCCAGCGCGCCACGCCGTTGACGCCAGCTTAGCTCGAACGTTAGACATCAGAAAACGAGTCAGTGGCTGTTCAGCAGAAAGTGCGCCTGACGGCGTGAGCCGTA
>JANNMQ010000511.1:0-2188 GCA_031398045.1 Rubrivivax sp. | reverse complement strand
GTCAAGATCCAGTTCGAACAGCACCGGGGCGTGCGGCAGTTCCCAGGCCTGCCGCCACCGCGGGTGCAGTTCGCCTACATGGCCCAGCAGGTGTTCGCCGCGGTGCACGGTGGCGCAGCGGCCGGGGTGCAGCGCCGGGTGTTCGGCCGCTGTGAAGGTCAGCGCCAGTGGTGCCAGTGGCGCCAGCAAAGCCTGCAGGTCGCCTTTGATGTCGAAAAAATCGACCCAGCGCTCCTTTTCGCCCCACTGCAATCGTTCGGCCGCACCATAAACCAGGCCCGCCACGCGCATCGGCTGGTGGATGCCCTGCACCGTCAGCGGTCCATCGGCCACGCTGCCATCGCGCATGAACACCCGGCCCAGTTCAAACACGCGCACGCGGGTGGCTTTGCGCGCCAGGTTGGTTCGCAGCACAGCCAGCAAACTGCCCAGCAAACTGCTGCGCATCACCGCCAGCGGCGCGGCGATGGGGTTCAGCACTCGGATGGGCTGGTGGTTGCCGGCCAGGGCTGTTTCCAGTTGCTCTTCGACGAAGCTGAAATTGATGGTTTCCTGATAGTCCAGTGCCGCCAGTGCGCGACGCACGGCGTGGGTGCTGCGGCGCGATTCGGGCAGCGCCCGCGGCACCACGGGCGCCAGCGGCGCGGTGGTGGGCAGCGTGTCGTAGCCGATGACGCGAATCACTTCCTCGATCAGGTCTTCCTCGATGCGCAAGTCAAAGCGCCAAGTGGGTGGCACCACGGTCAACGTGCCGGCGCCTTCGGTGAACTGCAGCCCCAGCCGACTGAACACGTCGGCACACTGCGTCTGCGTGACCGGCACGCCGATCACCTTGGCAGCGCGCGCCACGCGCAACAGCACGGGTTTGTCTTCGGGCAGGTTCAGCACCTGGTCGTCGACGGGGCCGCAGGTGGTGTCGGGCGTGCCGCAGATGTCGATGATCAGCTGTGTGATGCGCTCAATGGCCCGCACCGTGCCGGCGGGGTCGACACCGCGTTCAAAACGGTGGCCGGCGTCGGTGTTGAAGTTGAAACGGCGCGAGCGCCCGGCGACTGCGTCGGGCCACCAAAAAGCGGCTTCGACGTAGATGTTCTGTGTGTCGTCAGACACCGCAGTGGCGTCGCCGCCCATGATGCCGGCCAGGGACTCCACCGCCTGCCCGTCGGCAATCACACCCACTTGTGCATCCAGCGTCACCGTGCTGCCATTCAGCAGTTTCAGGGTTTCACCGGCCTGCCCCCAACGCACCGTCAGGCCACCGTGGATCTTGTCGAGGTCAAAGATGTGCGTCGGCTGGCCCAGTTCAAACATCACGTAGTTGGAGATGTCCACCAGCGCCGTCACGCTGCGCTGGCCGCAACGTGCCAGCCGCTGCACCATCCAGGCCGGTGTGGCGGCGCTTGTGTTGACACCGCGCAGCACGCGGCCGCTGAAACGGCCACACAAGTCGGTGGCCTGCACCTGCACCGGCAAACGCTGCGTGTGGGTGACCGGCACCTGGGCGGGCGCGGGCACCCGCATCGGCGTGCCGGTCAGTGCTGACACTTCGCGCGCCACGCCCCACAGGCTGAGGCCGTGCGCCAGGTTGGGTGTGAGTTTCAAGGTGAACACCGCATCGTCCAACTGCAGCCACTGGCGGATGTCGGCACCCACCGGTGCGTCATCAGCCAGTTCCAGCAAGCCACCGTGGTCGTCGGCAATTTTCAGTTCACGCGCCGAACACAACATGCCGCTGCTGTGTACGCCGCGCAGCTTGCCAACGCCGATCTTGAAGGGTTTGCCATCTTCGCCAGGAGGCAATTCAGCGCCCACCAGTGCCAGCGGCACTTTGATGCCAACACGAGCGTTGGGTGCACCGCAGACGATCTGCAGCGGCCCGCTCGTGCTGTGCGGGCCGGCATCTACCGCGCACACGCGCAAGCGGTCGGCCTGCGGGTGCTGTTCAGCGCTCAGGATCTTCGCCACCACCACCCCGGTGAAGGGCGGCGCCACAGGGCGAAGTTCTTCCACCTCCATGCCGCTCATCGTCAGCAGGTCGGCCAGTTGTTGTGTGGACAGCGGCGGGTTGCAGAACTCGCGCAGCCAGGATTCGGGGAATTGCATGACGGTCTCGGCTCGGTCTTGTCGGGATGTGGGCAGCGCGGCTCGCCGGTCAGTTCAGCGGAACTGCTGCAAGAAGCGCAGGTCG
>JANNMQ010000487.1:0-2102 GCA_031398045.1 Rubrivivax sp. | reverse complement strand
GGGTGACGGTGGCCTACGTCACCTTCTTCCGCGGCACGCCGCTGTTCGTGCAGATCCTGCTCGTGCACTTCGCGTTGATGCCCACCTTGGTGCACCCGGACCATGGCTTGCTGCTCTCTGGTGAGGCGGCGCGCACCTTTCGGCAAGAACATGGTGCGTTTCTCAGCGGTTGTGTCGCCTTGTCGCTCAATGCGGGTGCGTACATCAGCGAGATCTTCCGCGCCGGCATCCAGAGCATCCACCGCGGCCAGACCCAGGCCGCCTACAGCGTGGGCCTGAGCCACGCGCAGGCGATGCGTTTTGTGGTGCTGCCACAGGCCTTCCGCCGCATGGTGCCGGCGCTGGTGAACGAAGGTGTAACGCTGATCAAGGACTCGTCACTGGTCTCGGCCATTGGCCTGGCCGAACTGGCGCTGGCCGCACGCACGGTGGCCGGCGCCTATTCGCGCTATTGGGAACCCTACCTGGCCATCTCGGCGGTGTACCTGGTGCTGACACTGACGCTATCGCTGCTGGCCAAGCGCCTGGAAGCGCCGGCGCATCTGCGCGGGCGGTAGCAACGCGGCAAGCAGCGCGGCAAGGCTGGCCCAGTGCCGACCCCGCAGACTGTGGCGCCAATGCTGCACTGCAGCGAAATCTTGGCCCCAAAACGGGCCGGTGGTCGGGTTTGCACCTATTCGACCCTTAGACTTGTTACACAACTGCAGGCATTTACCGGCCTGCGCCCGAAATCCTCATCGTCATATTTAAAAGGACTCCCCATGAAACGCACTCTCCTGGCCACCGCTCTTGTTGCGCTCGGCGCCAGTTCAGCTTTTGCACAAAGCAGCGTCACCATCTATGGCCGCCTGAACGTCACCGCTGAAGCGCAAAACAGCAACGACGTGAAAACCAAGGTCTTGAACAACAACGCTTCGCGAATTGGTTTTCGGGGCACCGAAGACCTGGGCGGCGGTCTGAAGGCCGGTTTTGTGCTGGAGCATGGCTTCAACCCCGACACCGGCACGCCGGCTGCTTCTTTCTGGGGCCGCCAGAGCGAAGTCAACCTGGGCGGCGGTTTCGGCTTGGTCCGCTTGGGCACCTTCACCAGCGAGGCCTACTACGCCACGTCCGACTACATCGGCATGCACAACCACGAAACCGGCAGCAGCAGCGACGCGCTGTACGCCTACATCGGCCGCAACACCAACAAGATTGCCTACCGCACGCCCAGCCTGGGTGGCGCCACGATTGAAGCCGCTGTCAGCGCTGGTGAAGGTGGTGGCCGTGCGCGCAACTACGACGTGGCCGTGAACTACGGTGCCGGCCCGCTGCACATCGGTGTGGGTTACGAAAAAGCGGGTGGCAATGCCAAGCAAGTGGCGGTCAGCGCACTGTACGAAATGGGTTCCTTGGCCTTTGGTGCCATGGTGCAGCGAGACACCGACGGCATCGCCGCTGGTCTGGGCAACCGCACCAACTTCCGCGGCTCTGTGGCCTACATCTTTGGTGCCAATGAACTGCACCTGAACGTGGGCAAGGCGGGCGACTACAGCAAGCTGAAAAACAGCGACGCGCTGCAGTACACCGCAGGCTACAACTACAACCTGAGCAAGCGCACCAAGGTCTACGGCTACTACACCGCCATCAACGACAGCAAGGTGGGCCTGTACACCGGTGGCGCCCGCGCCAACGGCAAGGACGGCGAATTCAGCTCGTTGGCTGCGGGTGTGCGCCACAACTTCTGATGCAGGCCTGCCAGCCTGCCACAGTGGCAGGCGGCCGGTGCTGACAGCAAAATACGGCAACCAAAAGCCGGCCCTCGGGTCGGCTTTTTTCTGCGCGCCAGAACTCTCAGCCCCGTGGGTGATGCTGCGCGTGCAGGGCACGCAGCCGTTCGCGCGCCACGTGGGTGTAGATGGTGGTGGTGCCGATGTCGGCATGGCCCAGCAGCATCTGCACCGCGCGCAAATCCGCACCATGGTTCAGCAAATGGGTGGCAAAAGCATGGCGCAGCGTGTGCGGCGACAGCGGCGCCGTGATGCCGGCCTGCACGGCGTAGCGTTTGACCAGCTGCCAGAACATCTGCCGCGACATGGCCGCACCCAGCCGCGTGACAAACA
>JANNMQ010000473.1:0-2661 GCA_031398045.1 Rubrivivax sp. | reverse complement strand
GGGCACCCAGGGCGATCGCGACTTCACCTTGCGCCTGCGCCACCCGCATGCGAATCATGCTTGACCTGCAAGCGTTAGTATCCGTCGGTCGAATCAACATGTGTCGCTTGGGAGCGAATGCCTGGGCGCCTGCGCCGATGCGCCGGTGATGCTGGTCAACGACCGCCAGATGCTCAGCTTCATGAGCTATGAACGGCTGGACGAGTTGATCCAGATGTTGAAGACACATCAATTGCAAGCGCATTCGGAAAGTCAAACCCATGCTTGACCTGTCCAAGTTCCAAGCCCAGGGCGTGGAAACCTGTTTCCATGGCCGGCACATCGACCCGCAGATCTATGCGGGGCTCAATGGCAATAACTGGCGGCTGCAGGACTACGTGGCGCGTGGCGGTTATGCGGCGCTGCGCAAGATTCTGGCCAAGGATGCAAAAGGGCAAAGCCTGGCCGGAAGCGAAGGCATGACGCAGGACCAGGTGATTGCCGAGGTCAAGCTCAGTGCACTGCGCGGCCGCGGCGGTGCGGGTTTCCCCACCGGTCTGAAGTGGAGCTTCATGCCGCGAGCGTTCCCGGGCGCCAAGTACCTGGTCTGCAACAGCGATGAAGGTGAACCGGGCACCTGCAAAGACCGCGACATCCTGTTTTACAACCCGCACATCGTCATCGAAGGCATGGCCATTGCCGCCTACGCGATGGGCATCAAGACCGGCTACAACTACATCCACGGCGAGATCTTTGAGGTCTACGACCGCTTTGAAGAGGCGCTGGAAGAAGCGCGTGCCGCGGGCCTGCTGGGCGACAACATTCTGGGCAGCAACTTCAGCTTTCAATTGCATGCTTTCCACGGTTTCGGCGCTTACATCTGCGGCGAAGAAACGGCGCTGCTCGAAAGTCTGGAAGGCAAAAAAGGGCAGCCGCGCTTCAAGCCGCCGTTCCCGGCCAGCTTCGGGTTGTATGGCAAGCCGACAACCATCAACAACACCGAGACTTTTGCTGCGGTGCCCTGGATCATCAACAACGGCGGTCAGAAGTACCTGGAATGTGGCAAGCCGAACAACGGCGGTACCAAGATCTTCAGCGTCGTGGGCGACGTCAACCTGCCAGGTAACTTTGAGGTCCCGCTGGGCACGCCGTTTTCCAAACTGCTGGAACTGGCCGGCGGTGTGCGCACGGGCCGCAAACTGAAGGCAGTGATTCCGGGTGGCTCTTCAGCCCCCGTGCTGCCCGGCGCCACCATGATGGACCTGACGATGGACTACGACGCCATCGCCAAAGCAGGCAGCATGTTGGGTTCAGGCGCCGTCATCGTGATGGACGACAGCCGCTGCATGGTGAACAGCCTGTTGCGCCTGAGCTACTTCTACCAGCACGAAAGCTGCGGTCAGTGCACACCCTGCCGCGAAGGCACGGGCTGGTTGTGGCGCGTCATTGACCGCATCGAACACGGCAAGGGCCGCGCCGATGACCTGCAGCTGCTGGACAGCGTGGCCTTCAACATCAAGGGCCGCACCATCTGCGCCTTGGGTGATGCGGCTGCGATGCCGGTGGAGGGCATGCTTAAACATTTCCGCGACGAGTTTGTGCACCACATCCAACACAAGACCTGCATGGTGGGCCCCGGCGCTGGCACGGTTGCGGCCACTGCGGGTGGTGCTGTTTCCGCAACGGCCCGGGCGGCCTCACTGGTCTGAAGACCGCGCAGCTAAACACCGTGCATCCAAACACCGCGCATTCAAACACCGGACATGGCTGAACTTCACATCGACGGCAAAACCGTCACGGTCGCAGACGGCAGCGTGGTCATGCAGGCGGCCGATGCAGCGGGCATCTACATCCCGCACTTCTGCTATCACAAGAAACTGAGCATCGCGGCCAACTGCCGCATGTGTCTGGTGGATATCGAGAAGATGCCCAAACCCATGCCCGCCTGCGCCACGCCGGTGACCAACGGCATGGTCGTGCGCACCAAGAGTGAAAAGGCCACCAAGGCGCAGCAGTCGGTGATGGAGTTTTTGCTCATCAACCACCCGTTGGACTGTCCCATCTGCGACCAGGGCGGCGAATGCCAGTTGCAGGACTTGGCCGTGGGCTATGGCGGCAGCAGCAGCCGCTACCAGGAGGAAAAGCGCGTCGTCTTCCACAAGGACGTGGGTCCGCTCATCAGCATGGAAGAGATGAGCCGCTGCATCCACTGCACACGCTGCGTGCGCTTTGGCCAAGAAGTGGCCGGGGTGATGGAGCTGGGCATGGTGAACCGCGGCGAACACAGCGAGATCACCACGGCCGAAAACCGCACCATCGACAGCGAACTGTCGGGCAACATGATCGACATCTGTCCGGTGGGTGCGCTGACCAGCAAACCTTTCCGCTACAGCGCGCGCACCTGGGAACTGTCGCGCCGCAAGTCGGTGTCGCCGCACGACAGCCTGGGTGCGAACCTGATCGTGCAGGTCAAGTCCGGCAAGGTCATGCGCGTCGTGCCACTCGAGAACGAAGACGTCAACGAGTGCTGGATCGCTGACCGCGACCGCTTCAGCTATGAGGCCTTCAACAGCGACAGCCGCCTAACCGAGCCCATGATCAAGCAGGGCGGGCATTGGCGCGCCGTGGACTGGAAGACGGCGCTCGACTACGTGGCCGATGGCCTGAAGCGCGTAAAAGCCG
>JANNMQ010000359.1:0-4135 GCA_031398045.1 Rubrivivax sp. | reverse complement strand
CCTTGGGGCATAGGACTTTGACCTGAAACAAGGAAAGCGGCGGGGCCTGCGGGCCCGCCGGGCCGCTGCGGATGCAGGTCAATTCAGGCGCTGGCTGTGCGCTCGAACAGCCACCGTGGGCGCTTGGCGGCGGCTACGCCTCCTGGGGGTGCTCTCACG
This sequence comes from Rubrivivax sp., assembly GCA_031398045.1. Lineage (GTDB taxonomy): Bacteria > Pseudomonadota > Gammaproteobacteria > Burkholderiales > Burkholderiaceae_C > Rubrivivax. Next base: position 3,976 of record JANNMQ010000359.1, on the reverse strand, counting down.
CCAGGACATACCAGACAGACTTGCCTGCGCCGTGCCTTATCAGGTGTCGCGCATCGGTGAGCTTGCGAAGATGGACTTTGACCGTGTTGCGATTCGCCTCAGTGATGTCGGTGGCCTCGGCGATGGAAAGTCGGCCACGCTCGCGCACGAGCTCGATGATGCGCAGCGAAAGCGCCGGGAGCTTGGCGAACACCAGCTTCTCATGGGCGACCTTCTCATCCAGGCGCTTGACCTGGGAGGCCAGGGAGCGCAGGAAGAACAAGATCCATGGCCGCCAGTCAGGCGACTCGGTGCCGATGGTTCCTTGTGTCTGACGCAGCGCGATGTAGTAGCCCTGCTTGTTCTGTTCGATGATGCTCATGAGCAAATGTCACTTGGTTACTTTGCTCATACCCCCGCGGGGGGCGGCGGCAACGCCGCCTGGGGGCGCTCTCAAGTGAGCTGTAGGGCACATAGGCATAACCAGCCTGCAGCAGCAAGAGCGTGGTGAGCACACGCGACAGGCGGCCATTGCCGTCCTGGAAAGGGTGGATCTCCAGGAACACCACGGTGAAGATGGCGATGCACAGCAGGGGGTGGAGATCGCCGTCCTGCCGCGCCTTGCGACACCACGCCACCAGTTCCGACATGAGCCGGGACGTATCGAAGGGCGTGGCGGTTGCGAAAACGACGCCAAGCTCACGCCCATCGGCATCGAAGGCCGACACGTTGTTGGTGGTCTTCTTGTAAACACCGCGGTGGTGGCCGTCCTTCTCGCTGTGAATCAAGAGATCCCGGTGAAGCTGCTGGAGGTGGTTCTCGGTCAGGGGGATGTGCTCCCAGGACGAAAACACCAGTTCCATGACCTCGGCGTAGCCTGCAACCTCTTGCTCGTCGCGTGTCTTGAACGACTTGGTCGATAACCCCGACAGCAGGGCTGCTACGTCTTTGTCGGTCAGCCGGCTGCCCTCAATGCGAGTCGATGAGCCGATGCTCTCGATGGTGGCCACATGCCGGAGCGCCTGCAGCCGCTCAGGCGCCAGCAATCCGAAGGCTCGCCACGCGCCCTTGAACTCGTCGATGCGAGCTATGAGCGCCAGGACTTCATGGGTGATGGTGAGGTTGGCGATGGAGAACATACCCACAAACATACCCACATTTACCCATACTGCAAGCTAGGCCCTGCAGGTCGGCATGGGTGGTGTCGCTTTTCATTCACGCAGCGAAAGCGGCGGTGTGGTGGCCCTATCAGCTGCAGCCCCAGTGGCCAGCGGCCTGACGAATCAAAACCCGCCGGCACGCTGATGGCGGGCAGGCCGGCAAAGGTGGCGTGGATGGTGCATTCCATCCAGCGGTGGTGGGTGTCCATGGGGCGGTGGCCGATCCGCCGGGGCCAGGTTGTTTCCACAGCAAAAGGCCACACCTGCGCGGTGGGCAGCGCCAGCAGGTCATAACGTTCAAACAGACCCAGCATGTGGGTGTAAAAGGCGCTGCGCACCTGCGCGGCCTGCATGAAGTCGGTGTTGCTCAGGCCCTGTGCCTGGTCGAATTCCCACAGTGCTTCGGGTTTGACGCGGTCGCGGTCGGCGGGGCTTCTCAGCACTGCCGCCACGGCAGGCGCCACCAGTGCGCGCCGCCACAACAGCCAGGCTTGCCGCAACGGGTGGTGGCTAAAGCCAAGCGCCAGCGGGTCAACCAACGCGCCAGCGGCGGCGCAGCGCGCTGACAATGCCGGGCTCGGTGGCCAGGTGGCCTAGCCTGTTGTAGGTGTGTGAGCCAAGGCCGAATTCGAGCATGTTGGTTTTGCCGATGCACAGGCCACCCGCGGCTTTCATGCGCGCGATGGTGGTGCTGTCCTGGGTGGCAATGGCATCTTTCAGCAGCGGCGAACCGAAGGTGGTGGCAAAGCCCACCGCATGTGCCGTGTCCTTGGCCGCAAAAGGCAGGCCGTGCATCCAACCCAGTGACTGGCCGCGCGCCAGCAACGTGTCGTGGGCATCGGCTGGCTGCAGCAGCTGTTCTTCGTTGGCCAGATTGACGATGGCGTTGTAGCGCGGGTTCAACAGCGCCACACGCCGCAGCGTGGCCTGCATCAGTTCGCGGCAAGACAGTTCACGTGCGTGGATGCGGCGTGACAGTTCACTGGCGCTTCCCAGCAAGGGTGGTGGGCAGGCCTGGTTCGTGGGTGGTTCAAGGGTGAGTCATGGGTGAGTCATGCCAGGTGCGGGCGTGGCACGGGCATAACACTTTCAAAAGCACGCGCGGCGCGCAGCACCAGCGCGTCGTCAAACATGCGGCCCACCAGTTGCAGGCCAATCGGTAAGCCCGGCAGGCCGCCGCTGGTGAGCCCGCAGGGCACCGTAATAGCGGGCTGCTGCGACAGGTTGAAGGGGTAGGAAAACGGGGTCCAGCCGAGCAGTGCAGCGCCGTCCATGGCCACGCTGCCGGCGGGCCGCGCGTCAAAGGCCGGCACGGCCACCGTGGGCGTCACCAGCAGGTCGTAACCCTGCATGAATTGGCGCAGCTGTGAACCCAGCGCGCCGCGTTCCAGCTGCAGCCGCTGTACGTCCAGCGCGCTGTAGCGCTGGCCTTGTTCGGCCTCGGCGCGGAAGTCGGGGTCGGTCAGGGCCTGCTGTTCCGCGTTCAGTGTGTTCCACACCGTCCAGGCGCCCACAAACCACAGGCCCACGGTGATGTGCAGCGGGTCGCTGATGCCAGGGTCCACCGCTTCAACGTGCGCGCCCAGCTCTTGCAGCCGCTGCACACCGCGCGCCACTGCGGCGGCCACGTCGGGGTGCACGTTTTTGGCGTAGCCCAGCGTGGGTGAATACGCAATGCGCAGACCGCGCACGCCGTCGTGCAGGCCCACGGTGTAGTCGGTGGTGTCGGGCGGCAGGCTGGTCCAGTCGCGGGCGTCGGGCTGTTTGATGATGTTCATCACCAGCGCCGCGTCCAGCACGCTCATGGTGTGCGGGCCCAGGTGCGCCACGCTGCCAAAGGGCGACAGCGGATAAGCCGGTACACGCCCGAAGCTGGGCTTGAAGCCGACGTTGCCGCAGAAGGCGGCCGGCAAACGCACGCTGCCTGCACCGTCGGTGCCGATGCCGATAGGGCCCATGCCGGCGGCCACTGCAGCCGCGGCCCCGCCCGAGCTGCCACCGGGTGTTTTGCTGGTGTCCCACGGGTTGCGTGTACCTTGGCCGTTAGCGCTGCTGGCGGGTGAATTGGTTTCACCCTTGCAGCCAAACTCAGGCGTCGCGGTTTTGCCCAGCAGCACCGCGCCGGCTTCGCGCAGACGGGCGCTGACGGGCGCGTCCACGTCCCAGGCCTGGTTGCGGTTGACCGTGTGGCTGCCGCGCAGCGTCGGCCAGCCTTTGGCCAGGATCAGGTCCTTGATGGACACCGGCACACCGTCCAGCGGCGACAGCGGCAGGCCCTGTTGCCAGCGCACCGTGCTGGCGTGGGCCGCGGCCAACGCGGCGTCTTCGTCCACCAGGCAAAAGGCCTGCAGTTGCGGGTTGTGCTGGGCAATGCGGGCCAGCACGGCCTGGGTGGCCTGCAGCGGGCTGGCCTGGCCGCTGCGGTACAGGGCGGTCAGTTGGTGGGCGGCGCAGTCAGCCAGCTGGCTGGGCAGGGGGGCGGTGTGAAGGGGGGCGTTCATAAAGGTGCATGTTGCCGCGCGCGCGGCGCCGCACAGGGCGGGGAATGCCCGCAGACGAATGTCCTCAGCCGAATGCGCTCAGCCGAATGTCCTCAGCCATCAGGCCGCCGCGCTTGCGGCATCATGCCCGTGAACCCGACCCCTCAACGTCCACAGCCCACTGGAGTGCCACCGCATGAAACTCGTCATCGCACAGATGAAACACGAGACCAACACCTATTCACCGGTGCCCACGCCGCTGTCGCGTTTTGCCACCGGCCAGGGTCTGCCGCCTGAAGGTGCAGCGGCGGTGGCGGCTTACCGCGGCACGGGCGCAGCACTGGCTGCATTCATCCA
>JANNMQ010000327.1:0-2288 GCA_031398045.1 Rubrivivax sp. | reverse complement strand
GGGTCCAGCCCCTGCGCCAGGGGTGTGCTGGGCGGTAGATCAGCACAGCGCAGCGGCGCGCTGCGGCCCGTGCCGCGCTGGTCAATCAGCACCAGGTCGCGCCGGTTGCCCAGGCGGGACAGCAGCCGACTGACGCTGCCCGCCAGCTCCAGCGCACTTTGGCCGGGCCCGCCGGCAAAAAAGAACACCGGGTCGGGCTTGCGGTTGCGCGCCAGGGCTGGCAACACGGCAAAGTGCACTTCAATGCCCGTGCCCGCAGGCTGCGCCGGGTCCAGCGGACGGCGCAGGCTGCCGCACCAGGCGCCATGCTCCACGCCGTCGATGCGGCAGGGCGTGAGGCCCGGCCGGTCATCGGCGGCGCAGGCATTGGCGCCGGCCAGCGCGCCAACCACCAGCCACAGCGCTGCAAGGCTGTGCACGCACGCCAAACGCCAAACCTGGGGGCACCACCTTTTCTTGCCGGGGCCGGCCCTCTCAGCCTCTCAGGCCAGCAGACGCTGAAGCTCGCCGCTGGCCAGCAGCGCGTCCAGGTCTTCGGCGCCGCCCACCAGCACGCCTTTGACAAACACCATGGGCAAGGTGGGCCAGCCACACCACAACTTCAGCGCGTTGCGCCGCCGCCATTGGCTGAAATAACTGCCGTATTCCAGATAAGTGTGGGCCACACCGGCACGCTGCAGCGACTTGCGGGCGCGCCGCACAAACGGGTTGCCCCGCATGCCCACGACCACCACAGGGTCGCGCGCCAGGGCTTGCTGCACTTCGCGCACGGTGTCGGCGTGGTGGTCGGCCACGCGCGCCCTGATGGACGGGTGCACCTGTTGTTCATCGAGCAAGAGTCTGGGCATGGCGGTCCTGGTAGCGGGCGCCCAGTATCGGCGAAGCCGGCCGGGGGAATCGCGGCAACAAAGGGCTTGAAGGGCGCCGTCAAAGCTCTAGAAGGCACCGTCCGTTGCGTTGGGGCTATGCTGGCAACACTTTGCAACTTCACCAAAGAACCCCATGACCAAGCTCTATTACAGCCCCGGCGCCTGCTCGCTCAGCCCGCACATCGTGTTGCATGAATCCGGCCTGCCTTTCCAGGCCGTGCTGGCCAGCACCAAAACACACAAGCTGGCCGATGGCACCGACTTTTACGGCATCAACCCCAAGGGTTATGTGCCCTTGCTGGAACTGGACGACGGCACCCGCCTGAGCGAAGGCCCGGCGATCGTGCAGTACATCGCCGACCAGGTGCCCCACAGCGGCCTGGCGCCAGCCGCCGGCACGATGGCGCGCTACCGCGTGATGGAGTGGCTGAACTTCATCAGCAGCGAATTGCACAAAGGTTTTTCACCGCTGTTCAACCCCGCCATGCCCGAAGAAGCCAAGGTGCTGGCACGCGACAAGCTGGCTGACCGGCTGAGCTGGGTGAACAGCCAGCTGGAAGGCAAGTCCTACTTGATGGGTGACAGCTTCACGGTGCCCGATGCCTACCTGTTCACCGTTGCCGGCTGGGGCCGCCACGTGGGCGTGGACATCAGCGGGCTGGCCAACCTGGGCGCCTTCATGGCGCGCATGGCAGCACGCCCGGCCGTGCAAGCGGCCATGAAGGCCGAAGGTTTGATCAAGTAAAACCGTCGTGGGCCGGGTGCGCATCGGCGCCCGGGGCTGGCCTGAAAAAGAATGGATGTGAAAGTCAGGCCGGTCCATCAGTGGACTTGAACAGGGCCTCACAAGCGGCACGCTGGCCCGCTGCGGCGTCCACTTTGGGGCACAACGCTTGCACCTGGCTGCGCAGCCGGGCCAGGGTGGACGTGCGCGGCGCCTGGTCAGCCCAAGCGGTCACTTTCTGGCTGGCGCGCACCAGGCTGCGGCCGCTGCGCCCGGCAAACGCGCCGCTGTCTTGGCTGGCTTCGGTCAGCAACTGACTGGCCGTCTTTTCAATCGCGGCCGCATCTTTGGGCTGCAGCTCGACCAAGGCGGTTAAGTAACCCAGCCCCCACTGCAGACGGGTGGCGGGCCCTTCACTTTGCTCAAAGGCCTGCCGGTACCAGCCCAATGCGTCAGCCGTGCGGCCCTGCTTGCGGGCGTCGCTGCCCAGTTGGCTCATCAGGTAGTAGGGCGCATGGCTCTTGGCCAGGTTGGTCTTCAGCAGGCCTTCGCTGTCGGACCACAGGCCGGCACGGCCCAGCAGGTAGGCGGCGCTGGTGATGACGGCCTGGCGCTCGTAGCCATCGGTGATGCTGCGGTCGTCGCGGGCCACGTGTTCGCGGATTTCGGCCACCAAGCGCACCGGCAGTTTGGGC
>JANNMQ010000321.1:0-2872 GCA_031398045.1 Rubrivivax sp. | reverse complement strand
TCACACCCGCTGCCACGAAGGGGCCTGTGTCACGGGAGGCCACGGTCAAGCCGTTGGCGGCCGCAATGGCGGCTATGTAGCCGTCGGCACTGGCGATGGATTTTCCAGTGGCGCGGGCCTTTGCCATCAACTCTGCATAGGCCTGGGTGCAGGTCACATCAAAGGGCAACACCCGCCCGGTAAACAGTGGCAGCACGCGCTTCTCAAGACTGTCCTGCAGGCCCGAGCGGCGTTTCCCAGCAGGCAGTTGGGCCACGCCTGCACGCAACTCTGCCACGGTAATGGAAGAAAGAAACAAGGTTTCCAGGGCCTGGTCATCGATCCATGCGATCACCTGCGCTTCGGGAGCGGGGCGCAGCGGCTCCGACACCACGTTGGTGTCCAGCAGGATCATTCGAAGCTCACGGTGCGGGCCGGGTCCTTGCTTCGCACCGTCTCGAAGACGGCAAACTCCTGGTCACTCAGCTTGGCCTGCTTGCCCATGTCGGCCAGCAGCGAACCCAGTTTCACGCGCCCCTTCGGGCTGACGGCCGACACCAGGATCTCGCGCACCTCGGCTTCCATGCTGTGTCCACGTTGAGCAGCCCTGGCGCGCAAGGCGCGATGAACCTCATCGGTGATATTGCGCACGGTCAGCATGGCCACGATCATCTCCTTCAACCGCCTTCAGTGCATGCATTGTATTCGTTTGCATTCACCTTTGGGGTCCACCTCGGGAAGAGCCTGATCGGTAAGGCCAGAGCGGCGTCAAGGCGCTTCTGCTTGGCCGGGAGGCATTCGCTGAGGGCCCATCGATCGACACCGGGTCCCGCGCCCGGGGGGCGATGTCTCGGTCCCGTTACGAAGTGGGATCGGGAACCCGGGTGCTCCTGCGTTGAATCGGTCAGATCGGTCCCGTCAAATATGGCCGGCCGCATGGATCAGACGCTGGCAAAGCCCTTCACCTTCAGGCCCTCGACAGTGGCCAGGAACCGGGGGCCGCCCTGCACCGTCCGCAGCCAGACGTGCCCTTGCTTTGAAGGAACCTCGGTCAAGATCAGCTCGTAGTCGCAGCCGTCCATTTCCACATGCAACTGGCGGGTTGGCCTTGAGAGAAGCGGCTTCTGCGCTGCATCGTTGCGGCCGGCCTTTTCGGGGAGAGCGGCAGAGGCAGCAGCTGGAGCAGCCGTGAATTCGTTGCCGCTGGCCCCTACGGCCGCGACTGCCCCAGTCGTCGAGGTCTCAGCATGGGCCGTCGCAGGTGCGGCCATCACCTCTGCATCTGGGGCTGCAGCCTTCAGTTCTACGCGCAGCCGGGCCACCGCGTTGCGCGTGATCGTGTCCTGGCCAGCCATCCAGGCTTGCACATGTGAACCGTTTTCGGCGTGCAGCGGCCTCAGTTCGTACAGTTCCATCATGCCCCGGCATTTACCCTGCCGGTACAGATCGAGCAGCCAATCAGGCGGATCGATCAAGGCCGTGGTGAATGTCACCCATTGCCGGCTCTTTCCCAAGCGGCGAGCAATCTCGGCCTGGTTGTCGCCCATCGCCAGGCGTTTCTGCACAAACAGCGCCAGGTCCAGTGGGCGCAGGCCCTCGCGCTGTTCGTTTTCGATGACCTGGTCGTAGTCATCGGCGGTGCTGTCGATGAAGGCTGGGATCTCGGCCAGCGTGGCCAGCCGGGCGGCCCGCAGACGCCTCGCGCCGAAGTTCAACATCCAACCGCCCTGCTGGCGCAGATTGGGCCTGACAGAGATGGGTTGGCGCACACCCCGTTCGCGAATGGTCTGCGCCAGTTCCTGCAGCGCGTTGCCGTCGAATTCGCGTCGGGGCTGGTCAGGGTCTTCGTCGATGCTGTCCAGCGGCAGCATCAGCGGCAGGCCACTGGTACCGGGCAGCGGCCCGTCCAGCGCGGCCAGGTCGTCAGGCTGCAGCGCCATGGCGGGTGGCCTGCTGCGTTGCCACAAGTGTCATTGCAGGCCAGGCCGGCAAGGTGGGCATGCCAGGCACTGCAGGCGACGGTGCTATCGCCGGCACCACGATCGCCGGGCTGCCCAAGCTGCCGGCACCACCGGCGCCTGGCACCAGAGCCTTCCCGCAGGCCACCTGAGCGATGTGCACCAGGCCGGCTTCGATCTCGCGCCAGGTGTCGTGCGCGGCGCTCTTCTTCATCTCCCACAGCACCTGCCCATCGGACTGTGCTTCGGCGATGCACGATCGGCGCGGCAGCGATGCAACGGCGCCGGCGCCACCCGCTGCGCTGAGCACACGGATCATCAGCGGGTGGTACTTCTGAACCACCTGCACAAGATTCGCCCGCTGAAACGGCGTGGCTTCCACCAGCGTGGGCAGCAGCCCGATGACACTGAGCTTGGGGTTCAGCAGCGCCTTGATCTTGCGCACGCCCACACGGTCGTGGTACAGCAGCGCACTGACGCCGTCCATCGCCTCTTGGTTCAACTGGATGGGCGACAGCACGTGGTCGGCCGAGGCCAGCGCCGCGATCAGCCGGATGTCGGGGTTGGGGTTCCCGATCAACTGAACGCGTCGCCAGGCAATGCGAGGATGGCCGTTGCTGAGTCGCGGATGTGTTTGCGCATGGCTTTCTCCGCCCGAGCCTCAGCGCCCTCTGCCACCGCCTGCAAGACTGCAAGGTGGTCTGCAATGGCGGCGCGCATCGACTCTGGTGCCAGCCAGCCGCGGAATTGCCCGGCAAACAGCGCCAACAATGTCTGGTCCAGCATCCGGGGCAGATGGGTATTGCCGGAAACCGTGACGATGAGTGCGTGAAAGCGCCGGTTCTGTTCGCTGAAGGCCGCCATTGATGAGGCCTTGCCGATCGATTCCCAAAGGTGCACCTCCTGTGCCAGGGCGTCCGCATGATCGGTGGTGT
>JANNMQ010000282.1:0-1504 GCA_031398045.1 Rubrivivax sp. | reverse complement strand
GTTGAGATGCAGGCCGAGGCGGCACGCGAAGACGACAGCGCCGTGATCAAGATTTTTCCGGGTTCGCGTTGTCTAGGAAGTTGCCCAAGAGGGCTGGGGGTTAGGCTGCTGGTACTTTCTGTCGCTATTTATTTGATAGCTTCTTACGCACGTCTCTATTGGCCTAGAGGCTTATTTGTCCATTAAAATGTTCTCGAAATCCTTTTCGGGCAGTTTCAACGGCTAACGGCTAACAGCTATCCGACCTGCAGCAATTGAGCACTGACTTCCTCAAGCGCGTTGGCCAGGGTAAGACGCTGCAATCCACGCGCCAAAGCCTCGGAATGCAGCACGTCGGTAAACGCCGCGCCTACCGCCACAATCCCCTCAAGGTCCAGCACCAGCTCGCGCGGTACCCAGCGCGGTGCCCTGCCAGTGGCCAGCGTGCGGCTTGAATCCACGGGAAGCCCGCTCATCAGAATTTTGGCCTGATGGCGTGCCTCTAGCCGCCCGGAACCCAGCAGCCTCAGCACCGGCATCGTCACTACTTCCTGCCCCGCCTGGGCCTGCATCAAAGCGTAGGTCTCACTCAACGTCTGAGCCGCTGCGTGCATGCCATGGACCCAGCCTTCCGGGTCCCCGCCCAATACGCGAAGCACCTCGCAGGCGGGCGTGCCGGTTTGGGGCTTCAAAATGATGCGTTCGGCCAGACGCTGGTTGATCGACGGCAAGGAAAGGCCGTCGGTCGCCGCCCACCGAACATCTGCCGCACACTGATTCAAATGCGTCAACACGCCGCGTTCATGACCCAAAGCCCATTGCGTCGCTACATGGGCGTCCACTTCAGCGCGAGCGCGGTCAGGCGACACGCCGATGTCGAGCAGGTTTTGCAGCAAGGCCGGCCCAAAGCGTTTGTGCAGTGTTGCCAGCGGCGCAGCATGCAGCGCCAGCGCCCAACGCGTAGTTGCGCTCACGGCCACCACCAGCTTGGCCGGACGGCAATGCACCAGCCCCAGCGACCAGGGGCCGAGGGCGCTGGCAGACGCACTCGAAGCAACGGCGAGTTTGGCCGGCAGCTTGAGGGCGCGGGCCAGTTCGCGGGTGACGTGCAGAGTGACCATGGGTACAGGGGCGGCAACCCGGCTGATCAGCTCGCCGCAGCCTGAAATTGTCGCGCGGTCAAGGTACCGCGCCAGTCCCCGTCAAAGACCAGATCGCACACCACTGATTGCGCCTGCCCCACCAGTTCCAGGCCACCTATGGGAGTCAGCGACTCGTCTGCGAAAGCATCCGTCAGGCGCCGCAGCAGCAGCTCTTTGTAAGCCGTGTCGGTGGAGCCCGCCAGATGCAGTCCCTTGGTCTCCAGCACCACCAGCTTCTGAATGCCTTTCTCGGTCAGGCGGGCAAACACAAAGTCTGGGTAAACCTTGTTGCGCTTCCAGCCTTGCAAACCATATTGCGACCTGGCCACGTTGCGATGCCACCATTTCAGCGCTGCCTGACCGTCAAGATAAACGGCCACATC
>JANNMQ010000148.1:0-5836 GCA_031398045.1 Rubrivivax sp. | reverse complement strand
CCCACAAGGCCAGCGCCAGCCCCCGCGCAAAGCCCTGCGCCGCTGCGTGAACTGCTAGAGCCGCTGGAGATGTTGCGATGAGACTGAGCGCGATTCCGCGCATGACCATGGGCCTGGTCTCGCTGGCCGTGATGCTGCTGCTGGCGGCAGACCTGCTGCTGGGCCTGTTCCCCAGCGAGGCCGCGGCGCGCAAGGAACTGAACGCGCGTTTGGCGTATGGCATGGGCACGCAGGTGGCAGCCCTGCTGCAGCGGCGCGACTGGTCGGCCGTCGAGCAGACTCTGCGTGCGGTGCACGCCGGCAGTGAAGATATCGCCAGCATCGGCCTGCGCCGCGCCGATGGCCGGCTGCTGGCGCGATCGGGCCCGCACCCTGAAACCTGGAAGGGTGGCCTCTCAGCCTGGGCGCTGGACGTCACGGTGCCGTTGCGCGCGGCCGGCCGCGACTGGGGCCAGCTGGAAGTGGCCTACCGCGCGGCGGGCCTGAAAGACCTGCCCGGCTGGCTGCTCAGCGGCCCGGCACGGCTGGTGCTGCTGTTCATGCTGGTGGCTTCAGCTGCTTTTTACCTGTATTTGCGCCGCATGCTCGAACACCTGGACCCCGCGGCCGCGGTACCCGACCGCGTGCGCAATGCTTTCGACACGCTGGTTGAAGGGGTGCTGGTGGTGGACTTGCAGGGCCGCATCCTGCTCGTCAACAAGGCTTTTGAGGCGCTGCGGCCCCCCGGTGACGAAAGGCCGCTGGTGGGCCTGCGTGCGCAGTCGCTGGCCTGGTTGCAGCCAGCCGACGCGGGCACCGACGCCACACCCTGGCTGACCACCGCCCACCACCGCCAAAGCGCCCGCGGCCTGCGTTTTGTGGTGCGTGATGGCCCAGACCTTGAGGCCCGTGCGCATGTCACCCTGAACTGTTCACCGCTGCTGGACGAGCAGGGTGGCCTGCGCGGCTGCCTGGTCAGCCTGGGCGACGTGACGGCGCTGGAACTGTCGCACCAACAGTTGATGCTGGTGCTGTCTGACCTGGCCATGTCGCGCGAGGAACTGGAAAAAAAGAACCAGGCGCTGGAACTGCTGGCCAACCACGACCCGCTGAGCGGCTGCCTGAACCGCCGCGCCTTTTTTGCGCTGGGCCAGGCCTTGTTTGAGCGTGCCACTTTTGACGGTTCACCGCTGGTGTGTGTGATGGCCGACATCGACCACTTCAAGCGCATCAACGACACCTGGGGCCATGCCGTGGGCGACCAGGCGATCCAGCGCTTTGCAGCCCTGTTGCGCCAGCAGGTGCGCCCCGGTGACTTACTGGGTCGTTACGGTGGTGAAGAATTCTGCCTGGTGCTGCCCGGGGCCGATGCCGAGCGCGGGCGCCGCCTGGCCGAGATGCTGCGCAAGGCGGTGGCCGGCAACAACGGCGAGGGGTTGGACCCCGGCCCGCAGCTGGCGATGAGCGCCAGCTTTGGTGTGGCGGTGATCGACCCAGAGGTCAGCGACCTGGCGGGTCTGGTCGACCTGGCCGACCGTGCGATGTACGTGGCCAAGAAGTCGGGCCGCAACCGCGTGTTGGTGTTTGCACACGGGCTGGCAACGCCCGCCGAACCGGCGCCTGACACCGTACCGGTACTGACTGCTGTGCTGAGAGAAGCGCCCACACTGGGCGCTGACACGGAGAGAACCCGATGATTTTTGAACGTGCATGGTCGCGCCTGACCGCCGGGGCTGCCGCAGGCACCGCGGCCACGCCGCCACTGGCAGCAACCGCACCCGTGGCTGGCAAGCCCTTGGCAACTGCCCAGGCACATCCCCAAGCGCCGGGGGTCGCCCGCGCAACAAACGTGCGGCCAGCGTCTGCACCCGCTTTGGCTGGGGCAACCTCAACGCCGGCCGTGGCACCGCGCACCCGCATGGCCGATCTGCTGGCCAGCCACGGCGTGAACGTGCAAGCCACCGACGAAAGCGCCCGCATCCGCAAGCTGACCTGTTTCGACAGCTTGACCGGGTTGCCGAACCGGCTGCTGTTTCGCGAGCAGCTAGACCTGGTGCTGCGGCTGGCGCAGCGCAACGGGCAGACGGTGGCCGTGCTGCTGGCCGACGTGGACGACTTCCGGCGCATCAAGCTCAGCCTGGGGCACCGCCGCAGCGATGAACTGGTGAAGACGCTGGCGCAGCGTTTACAAACGGCCCTGCGCGGGTCTGACCTGGTGGTGGCCGGCGCGGCCATGGACCGCAGCGGTGCCATGGCGCGGCTGGCCGGCACCGAGTTCGCCATCGTGCTGAGCCAACTGGCCGACCCGCGTGACGCTGCGCGTGTGGCGCAGCGTCTGCGCGAAGCCGCCAGTGCTGCGTTGCAGCTGGGTGGTGTGGAGGTCTTCCCCACCGTCAGCATCGGCATCGCGCTGAGCAGCCCCGACGGCAAAGCCGAGTTGCAGACCCCGGAGTTGCTGCTGGAACATGCCGACCTGGCACTGGGCTTTGCGCGTGAACAGGGGCGCGACCGCACCAATTTTTACGACGCCGCGATGGATGCCACGGCCAGCAGCCGCATCGAAATCGAAAGTGGCTTGCGCAACGCTCTGGCCGAGCGCCAGTTCGGGCTGGAGTTTCAGGCCCGTGTGGACGGCCGCACCGGTGTGGCCAGTTCCAGCGAAGCGCTGCTGCGCTGGCGCCACCCGCAGCGTGGTTTGCTGGCGCCCGGCGCATTCATCGAAGTGGCTGAACAAAGCCAGCTCATCGTGCCCATCGGCCACTGGGTGCTGGAAGCCGCCTGCCAGCAAAACCGGCATTGGCAAGACACGGGCGTGGCCACCATACCGGTGGGTGTGAACGTGTCGGCGCACCAGGTCTGCCGGCCCGACTTTGTGCCCAGCGTGGCGCGGGCACTGGAGCTGAGCGGCCTGGCGCCGCAGTGGCTGGAACTGGAGGTCACCGAGTCTGCGCTGCTGATGGACACCGCGGGTGCCTTGCGGGCCTTGGGCGCCGTCAAACAGCTGGGTGTGCGCCTGGCCATTGATGACTTTGGCACCGGCTACTCTTCACTGAGCTACCTGCGCGACTTTCCGTTTGACGTGCTGAAGATCGACCGCTCGTTCACGCAGCGGCTACCCGAAGATGAACGCACGGGCGCCATCACGCAAGGCATCGTCGAACTCAGCCACCGGCTGGGCATGGAGGTGGTGGCCGAAGGTGTGGAAACCGAAGCACAGCGGCTGGCTTTGTTGAGCTATGGCTGCGTGCAGATGCAGGGTTTTTTGTTTTCGAGGCCTGCTGCGCCCAGTGCGCTGGCGGATGTGTGGCGGCAGCCGGTGGCGGGGGATTTGTTGCGGCGGCGGGCTTAGCCTCATCCACGCAGTTGGTATCGGTCTGACCGCCAGCGTGTGTCCAGTTTCGCGGGGCAGCGGGGCGTCGCGGCAGGCGGTACCCGGCAGCCGGTCCCGATGGGGCGGTCTGCGCTGCGCTACGACTTCGCTGCGCTGCTCACTTGGCGGGCGTGCGGCAAAACTCGCTGCGTTCGCTGCGCTCACTGCGCTCAGACAGTTGCCGCAAGTCAGTTAACGAAGCGCGCAAGCGCGCCGCCCGCCAAGCTGCGCTGCTCGCCGCCCCATAGGGCCCGGCCGCCGAGCACCGCCTGCCGCTCAGTCACGACTGGTGGCGGGGCCTTACTTGTGCGCCACTGCCGATGGACGCAAAGGCGGGGGCGGGCAGGCCTTGGCGCGCATCTGAAGCGCCGAGGAGCCGAGCCCGGACCGAGTGGGCCCCTGCGGGCCCACGAGTGCCTGGCGAGGGCCTTCGCGCATGCAGGCGCGAAGGCGCAAGGTTTGTGGCCGCGCGCACAGCGCGCTTCAACCTCTGACTCATGGCGACTGTCTGAACGCAGCGACCGCAGGGAGCGGAGTGAGTTTCGCCATGGGGCCACGAACTTGAGCACCGCAGGGCAGCCGCAGCGCAGCGAAGGCCGCTTCAGCTAAGCGCCAAGGCCTGCCCGCCCCCGCCTTTGCCGCCCCACGGTTTGTACGCAGCTCATACTCAAACCGCCACGCTGTGCACCATTGCCGCAACCTGCGCATTCATGCCCACCGGCACCAGCTCGGTGTCAGGGTGGTCGCGCTTGAAAACGCGGAACATCTCGTCTGCGAAGCCGTGGCCCACGTCGGTGATGCCGGCAAAGTCGATCTCGGCACGGCGAAAGTGCTGCAGCCGCGCTACCGCGCGCTTGGCGTCGGCGCGTGAAGCCAGCACCTGCTGGCTGCCCAGCAAATGCAGTGGCACCACGGTGCGCTCGAACCCCATGCTGTCCAGGTTCAGGCTGTGTGCACGCAGCACTTCATCCAGCGTGCGGGTGCTGTCCAGTTGCAGTGCCAGGTAGATGGACGTGCCCGTGCGGATGCCCAGGCGTGTGGCGTTGCGGCCGGTGTGCCATTGCAGGCGTTCCCAGGCGCGGCGCTGGAAGGCTTGTGCGTTGGCGTGGATGTCAAACACATCGGCCAGCTGCGACGTAAAAAAGAGGCCGTGCCCGCTGTGCTGGCGCGGTGCGCTGGTTAGTTTGCCCTTGCAAAGCTCCAGCAAAGCCAGCTGCGGGTCGGGGATGTCGAAGTTTTTGGCGATGCGGTCAAAAAGGCCGCAGCCGTCGTCAGACACCAGCAGCTGCACCTGCAACGGCGTTTGCCGCATCGACACTGTGACGGAGGTGCCGCCGCTGTGATCGATGGCGTTGTTCAGCAACTCGGTAAAGGCGTGCTGGGCCATGCGCGCAACTTCGCTCGGCAGTGCAAAGCAGGGTGCAAAGTCGCGCCGCCACGGCATGTCTTCTTGCAGGCCCTTGAGCCCGTAGCGCTTCACCACCTGGCGCAGTGCACCGGGCGCAAAACGGCGTTCGTCGCCCAGGTCCTGGGTGGTCAGCCATTGCAGGGCCATCAGCTGCTGCAACACGATGTGGGTGCGGTGCGCGCTGATGTCCAGGCAGGACGCCAGGTACTGCGGCAGATCTTCAGGGTGCTGTACAGCGGCTTCGGTGATCCAGCGTGTCAGCGATGTCAAGTCGATGGCAGGGGGCGCGTTCTGCACAGACAGGTTTGACGAGGGCTGCAGGTGGGGGGCTGTGTGGGTGTGCATGCGGCAGGTGCTCGCTACGGGGGCCAGCAGGCTGGGCCAGCAAGCGCTGGGGTTTCAGCCTGTCCGAACGCCTAGTGTGGTGGGCACGGCCGCGAAACTTGAGCCGGATAAACAGTGCAATGCACGGCCAGTTAGCTTGGAGGCGGGCCGCGTGATGACCGTGTGATCGCCGCGTGATCGCAGGCCGGCCACCAGCGCTGCGGCCTAAAATGTGAGGTTACGACGCGGTTACGGCTGGGCTTGCAGAGGCCCGGTCATGGCGCGTACGGCCCTTCACACCCACCCTCTAACCGGAGTCCACCATGCCACTCGTCTCGATGCGCCAGCTGCTCGACCATGCCGCCGAAAACGGCTACGGCATCCCTGCTTTCAACGTCAACAACCTGGAGCAGGTGCAGGCCGTGATGACAGCCGCGGCTGAGGTGGGCGCACCGGTCATCCTGCAGGCCAGCGCCGGGGCACGCAAATATGCGGGTGAACCCTTTATCAAGCACCTGGTGCAGGCGGCCATCGAGACCTGGCCGCAGATTCCGCTGGTGATGCACCAAGACCACGGGCAGAGCCCCGACGTCTGCCGCGGCGCCATCAACCTGGGCTTCAGTTCGGTGATGATGGACGGCAGCCTCGAAGGCGACGGCAAAACCATCGCCAGCTACGACTACAACGTCGACGTGACGCGCAAGGTGGTGGACATGGCGCACGCGCTGGGTGTCACCGTGGAAGGTGAACTGGGC